>JAKAOE010000033.1 GCA_021823305.1 Acidobacteriota bacterium | reverse complement strand
GATCTTCAGCAGGAAGCTGCGAACCTCATGCCGGCCGTAGTTGAAGATGCAGGAGTGCCAGTCGGGATGGAACCCCTGGCGGGCGTCGGCATGCTCGTAGAGGTGGGTGCCGTCAAAGTTGGCCAGACCGTGCGGATCATCGGGGAAATGGGACGGAACCCAATCGAGAATCACGGCAAAGCCGTGCTGGTGCAACTGGTCAATCAGGAACATGAGATCCTGGGGGGTGCCGTAGCGGCTGGTGGGGGCGAAATAGCCGGTGACCTGATATCCCCAGGAGCCATAGAACGGGTGCTCCATGACCGGCAGGAACTCGACGTGGGTGAACCCGGTACGGCGCAGGTGGGCGATGAGTCGTGGCGCGACCTCGCGATAGTTCAAAAAGCGATCACCCTCTTCGGGCACGCGCATCCAGGAACCGAGATGGAGTTCGTAGACGGAAATGGGCGCGACGGCCGCGTTGGCGCGCTCGCGGCTGGCCATCCAGTCGGCGTCGCCCCAGGCGTAGTCGAGTGAGGCGACGACCGAAGCGGTGCTTGGTGGAACTTCGGTGGCGAAGGCAAACGGGTCGGACTTCTTGATCCAGGCCGAAGAGCCGGATGCCTGGCGGGGACGCAGGGCGAACTTGTACAAATGGCCAACGCCCAATCCGGGGACGAAGCCTTCCCAAATGCCGGAACTGGCGCGAGGTTGAAGCGGAAACGCCTCCGGATTCCAGTCATTGAAATCGCCGATCACCGAGACCCGCTCGGCATCCGGAGCCCACACGGCAACATGAACGCCGGCGGGGCGGCCGTCCTCCGCAGGCTGATAGTGGGCGCCGAGCTTGCGATAGAGGCGAACATGGCGGCCCTCCTGGAACCAATGGAGGTCGGCATCGCTGAGCACTGAAGACGGCGGAGGCGGCGGCACGTGACGACGCGGCGTTTTGCGGGACGAGGAGAAAGCCGTAGGTTTGCGAGGCATCTCAAAGCCACCATAGCACCGTCGCCGCGCGACTGCGGGCGGGTGGCGCGGACGCCCGCCGGCGCCCAAGGCGTCTCCGAGTTGCCTTGCAATGGCTATACTGAACTCAACCTATGCCGATCACAGCGATCATCGTGGACGACGAGAAGCTGGCGCGTGACGAGCTCGGATACCTGCTCAAGTCGTTTCCGGAGATTAACGTCGTCGCGGAGGGGCAGAATGGCCTGGAAGCGGTGAAATTGGTGCGGCAACACCAGCCGGACTTGCTGTTTTTGGACGCTCAGATGCCGGGCCTGGACGGATTCGGCGCGGTCAAGATGCTGGAGCAGAAGCACGTGCCGATACCGTACCTGGTGTTCGCCACCGCCTACGACCACTACGCGCTGCAGGCGTTTGAAGTGAGCGCGGTGGACTACCTGCTCAAACCGTTTGACCAGCAACGACTGGCTAAGACGGTGGACAAGGTCAAACGGCATTTGCAGGCCGGCGATTCCGTGGCGGGCAAGATCGACCGTGTGTTGCAGATGCTGGACAACCGGCGGGGCGGCGGCGCGGTCAAGGTGCCGGTGCGCGCCAACGGCAGGCAGTACCTGCTGGATCCGCAGGACATCGTCTATGCCAAGGTGGATAACGGCGTGGTACTGGTGGCCACGCGCCAGTTCGAGGGCCAAGCCAACTACCGCACCATCGAAGACCTGCAAGCGCGCCTGGACGCACAAGTTTTCTGGCGCGCCCACCGCGCCTACCTGGTGAATTTGGATCATGTCCAGGAAGTGGCGCCGTGGTTCAACAGCAGCTACCAGTTGCGGATGGACGACCGGAAACGGAGCGAAATTCCGGTGAGCCGGAACCAGAGCCGGCAACTTCGGGAGCGCTTCCGGCTGTAAAGCCGGGTCCTACCGCTCGGTCTGTTGACGGGGTGCGAGCGCGGCTTCAATAATGGCTTGGATGGCTCTCAAGGTGCAACCTGCAGCGAGCGCCGCGGAAGCCGGCGAGCTGACGCCGGGCCGCATGCTCGAACTCTACCGGGTGATGGTGCTCTCGCGGCGCCTGGATGATCGCGAAATTCTGCTGAAGCGCCAGCAAAAGATCTTTTTTCAGATCAGCGGCGCCGGCCATGAAGCGATCACCGCGGCGGCGGGCGACCTGCTGCGCCCCGGCTACGACTGGGTGTACCCGTACTACCGCGACCGGGCACTCTGCCTGCGGCTGGGGGTGACGCCAACCGAGATGCTGCTGGAGGCGGTTGGGGCAGCCGAGGATCCGGCGTCGGGCGGGCGGCAGATGCCCTCGCACTGGGGACATGCCAAGTACAACATCGTCAGCAGTTCCAGTCCGACCGGAACCCAATACCTGCAAGCCCTAGGTTGTGCGGAGGCGGGCCGCCACCTGCAGCGCCACCCGGAGGTGGAGGCCTGGCTGCAGGAGCACCCGCACCCGCAGCCGGTTATGCATCGCCCCGACGAGGTCGTACTGGTGAGTTCGGGGGAGGGTGCGACGAGCGAAGGCGAATTCTGGGAGGCACTCAACGGCGCGTGCCGGGAGAAGCTGCCGGTGGTGTTCCTGATCGAAGACAACGGCTACGCCATTTCCGTGCCGGCGGAGGTGCAAGGCGCGGGCGTCAGCGTCGCCAGCCTGGTGGAGCGGTTCCCCAACCTGGAGGTCATCGCCTGCGACGGTTGTGACCTGGTCGAAAGCCATGCCGCCATGGGGCGGGCGCTGCGGCACTGCCGGGGCGGGCACGGACCGGCGCTGGTTCAGGCGCGGGTGGTACGACCGTATTCGCATTCGCTTTCCGACGACGAGCGGCTCTACCGTCCGGAAGAAGAGCGGGAAGAGGAAGCCCGGCAGGACCCGATCCGCAGGCTGCGCGAGCGCTTGCTGCAAGGCGGGATCGCGAGCGAGCATGAGCTGGACGCTCTGGAAACGGACGTCGAGGCGGAGGTCGCGGCGGCCAGCGATGCGGCACTGGCCGCGGCCATCCCGCAGGCCGACTCGATCTACCAGTTCGTGTACTCGCCGGACGTGGACATCACGTCGGCGGCGTTCGCGAGCCAGCCGGTGGCGGGAGATGGCAAGCCGCAGACCATGGTGGATCTCATCAACGTCTGCTTGGCGGAGGAGATGGCACGCGACCCGCGCATTCTGGTGTTCGGCGAGGACGTGGCGGACTGCACCCGGGAAGAGAATCTGGCCAAGGTCAAGGGCAAGGGCGGCGTGTTCAAGGTCACGGCCGGGTTGCAGCGCCGCTTCGGGGCGGAGCGGGTCTACAATTCGCCGCTGGCGGAGGCCTCCATCGTCGGACGGGCGATCGGCCAGGCCACCCGCGGGCTCAAGCCGGTACCCGAGGTGCAGTTCTTCGATTACATCTGGCCGGCCATGATGCAGCTTCGCAACGAACTGGCCGTAATGCGCTGGCGCTCGAACAACACGTTCGCGGCGCCGGTTGTGCTGCGGGTGGCGATCGGCGGGTACCTGACGGGCGGAGCGATCTACCACAGCCAGTGCGGGGAATCGATCTTTACGCATATTCCCGGACTGCGGGTGGCGATGCCCTCGACCGCGGTGGATGCGTGCGGGCTGTTGCGCACGGCGCTGCGCGGCGAGGACCCGGTGCTGTTTCTGGAGCACAAGCGGCTCTACCGCGAGCCCTTCAATCGGGGACCGCATCCGGGGCCGGACTACTGCATTCCGTTCGGCAAGGCGCGGGTTGCCCGGCCGGGGAGCGATTTGACTGTGGTGACCTACGGCGCGGTGGTGCCACGGGCGCTGCAAGCGGCCGAGAAGTTGGCGCACGAGAGCGGCGTGCAGGTGGAAGTGATTGATCTGCGCAGCTTGGCGCCGTACGACTGGGACGCCGTGGCCACATCGGTGCGCAAGACGTCGCGAGCGCTGGTGGCCTACGAAGACGTGCTCAGCTTCGGCTATGGAGCGGAGATCGCGGCGCGGATCGCGGACGAGTTGTTTGAGGAGCTGGACGCGCCGGTGCGGAGGGTGGCGGCCAAAGACGTGTTTTGCGCCTACCAGCCGGCGCTGGAGGACGTAATCCTGCCCCAGGCCGAGGATCTGCATCGCGCCATGGCGGAGCTGCTGCGGTTTTAGAGGCCCGGGCTCAGGCCTTACCGACGGCCACCAGAAATATCAGGTAGCCGTTGAGCAGGAGGATGGTCGCGGTGGCGATCCAGCCCAGCACCGCGGTGGTGCGCTGCACCGCCAGCGGCCCCATCACACTCACGTCCTGCACCAGCGCGATCAGCGGCACGATCGCGAACGGCAGGGCGAAGCTCAAGACCACCTGGGTGAAGACCAGGACGCGCAACGGGTCCATGCCCAATGCGATCACCACCACGGCGGGCACGACCGTCAGCGCACGGCGGTAAAAAATATTGAAGTTGATGTGCAAAAAGCCTTCGAGCACCACCTGTCCGGCCATGGTGCCCACCACGGACGAAGACAGGCCGGAACAGAGCAACGCCAGCGCGAAGGCCCACGCGGCGGCGCCGCCGAGCAGCGGCACCAGGGTCTTGTGGGCCAGCTCGATGGTCATGGTGCGGAGGCCGCCGCGATAGAACACCGCCGCCGCCATGATCAACATGGCGGAGTTGACCAGCCAGGAACCGTTCATGGCCACCAGAACATCCCAGAGTTCATAGCGCGCGTGGCGCAGGCTGTGGCTGGGATCGTCGG
This sequence comes from Acidobacteriota bacterium, assembly GCA_021823305.1. GTDB lineage: Bacteria > Acidobacteriota > Terriglobia > Terriglobales > SCQP01 > SCQP01. The sequence continues at coordinate 5,511 of JAKAOE010000033.1, read as the reverse complement.
CGCGATAGCGGTGCTGTACCAGCGCGGAGTGGAGGTAGACGACATGGGGCATGACCGTCGCCCCGAGCATCGCCACCGCGAGATAGGCGCTGGACTCGCTGATGCGGGGCACGAAGGTGGCGGAGATCACAGCCGGCCAATCCGGACGGGCGAGCAGGATCTCGTAGAAGTAGGCGATGGCGATCACACCCACGAAGAGCATGATCACGTGCTCCAGGCGGCGGAACCCGTAGACCTCGATCGCCAGGATCAGGAACACGCCGGCCGTGGTGAGCAGCGCGGCGGTCAGCAGCGGTACGTGGAGGAGAAGATAAAAACCGAGGGCGGCGCCAAGGAACTCCGCGATGTCGGTCGCCATGCAGGCCACCTCAGCGACCAGCCACAGCATCACCACCACGGGGCGGGCGAAGCGCTCGCGGCAAAGCTGGGGCAGGGTTTTGCCGGTGGCGATGCCGAGCTTGGCGGACAAAAACTGCACCAGCATCGCCATGAGGTTGGACCACAGCAGTACCCAGAGCAGCAAATACCCGAACTCGGCGCCGCCCTGGATATTGGCGGCAAAATTGCCCGGGTCAATGTAGGCGACGCTGGCGATGAAGGCGGGGCCGAAATAGAACCAAATCTCGTGGCGGCGCCAGCCGGAGCGAGCGGGTTCAACAGCGGTTTGGGCGCTTGCCGGTTCCGGATTCACAGCCCAGTCTACCGCAGGGCCCGGTTCAGTCCAGCCACAGACGCAGGAGGTTCAGCGCCGTCTGGACGGCGCTGCGGCGGACCAGGCCGCGGTCACCGAAAAACCGCCAGCGGCGCGCCCGGGTACTGAGTCCCGGCCCGCACACGGCGATGAATACCGTGCCCACCGGCTTGCCGGGGCGGGCGCCGCCGGGACCGGCGATGCCGGTCACGCCGATGCCCCAATCCGTGCCCAGGCGCGCGCGCGCACCGCGAGCGAGTTGGCGCGCGACGACGGCGCTGACGGCGCCGTGGGCGGACAGCGACGCCGGCGCGACGCCGGCGAGCGCGACCTTAAGGTCATCGCTGTAACAGACTACGCCTCCGCGGAAAAATCGCGAGCTGCCGGCTTCCTGGGTGAGGGCGGCGGCGAGCAGGCCGCCGGTGCAGCTTTCCGCGACGGCAACGGTCTGGCGGCGGGCGGCGAGCCGGGCACCCACCACGGCAACGAGGGATTGCTGTTCGCGGCTGAACACCGCCCGGCCGAGCCGGCGTTCCACCCGCCGCGCCAAGGCATCGGCCAGCGCCTGTGCGCGCCGGCGCGAGGTGGCGCGAGCGCGGAAGTGCAGCTCCACCTGGGGGGTGGAGACGGCCAGGATGGTGGTCGCGGGATTGGCTACACGGCGATAGAGCGGCGCCGCGCGGCGGTCCACCTCCGATTCCGACAAGCCGGCGATGCTGAGCACGCGCGTGGCGAGCGCGGCGGGCGGCGCCAGGCGGCGAAGGCGCGGACGGACCTGGGCGGCAAACATCGGTTGCAATTCGCGGGGAGGGCCGGGCAGCAAAATGAGGCAGCCATGCGGCGTGGGACACCACTGTCCCAAGGCACTGCCCAGGCGGTTCGGCAGCCAGCGCGCGGGCTGAAGCCGCAGCGCCTGGCGCAAATCGGCGGCGCGGAGGCCACGGCCGCGGCGGCGGTAGCGCTCGCGCAGCCGGCGTTCCGCCCGCGGATCGCGCACCAGGGGACAGCCCAGCGCGCGCGCGGCGGCGGCGACGGTGCGGTCGTCTTCGGTGGGGCCGAGCCCGCCGGTGCAGAGCACCACCTCCGCGCGGCGGCAGGCCGCCGCCATGCCGGCAGCCAATGCACGCTCGTCATCGGGCAGAACGGACTTTCCCCGCAGGGGGATGCCGAGATCGGCGAGCTCGCCGGCGAGGTAGAGCGAATTGGTTTCCGGGCGTCGCGCGCCCAGCAGTTCGGCTCCGATGGCGATGATTTCGGCCCGCATCAAGCGGCGGCGGCGGGCGGAAGCGGCTGGCCGGGCACCGGCCACGCGAGGCTGTAGAGGGAGTTGTGGGTGGCGAGGATGAGGGCCGCGGGATGGTTGCCGCCGCGCGCACGGGAAGCGAAGGCGAGTCCGACCAGATTATTGGCGCTGACGACGCAGGCGGCGCGTCCCGTAGGGGAAATGCGCACCACGCCGCGGCGGCCCTGGTAGGAGGCAACGGCGTACAGGCTTCCGCCGGCATCGAATGCGATCCCCTGAGGCCGGCCGAGGCCGCGGAAAAAAGGCGCGACCCGGCCGGTTGGGCTGATGCGCCAAATCGTATCGTAGCTGGAGGTACTGGGCCCGGACACATAGAGGTGACGATCAGGGCCGAAGGCGAGATGGTAGGCGGCAACGCTGGGCTCGAGCGTGGCGAAGACAAAGGTATTGCGCTCGCTGTCGATCTTGAACACCGTACCGCTGCGGTCGCCCACATAGAGATCGCCGGCGGCGTCGAAGGCGATCCCGGTCGCGATCCCGAGCCCTTCGGCGACCAGTGTGGCCGCTCCGTTGGAGGAAAGGCGGTACACCGAACCGTCGTGGCGGCTGGAGGCAAAGAGGGTGCCGGAACGATCGAAAGCCAGCCCGCTGGGGTTCATCACCGCGCTGCTCCAGGATTTGAGCACGAAGTTGCCGTCGAGCTTGTAGATGCTCACCGGCGTCTTCTGCCCGCGGGCGCCGCTCAAGGTGGCGAAGATATTGCCCTCGGGATCAATCGCGGGGTTGCACACCGGGTGCAGGTGCTCGGCGATCAGCACGCCGACCTCAAGCGCGGGGCCCTGGGGCAGGTCGGCGGCGCGGCCGATCTCGACCGGCCCGGAGACGGCGCCGTCGGGCACGCGCGCGACCAGCAGACGAGGGGTCGCCACCAGCACAGCGGCCGGGGAGCCGGTGATGCGCACTTCCGGCGCGACGCCGACCTCGGCCAGCTGCCGGCCGCGGATGCGAAGCTCGCCACCCGGCAACACCGCCGCCGGATCCAGGGATTCGACCAACGCGGTTGCGTGCGGCGGCATGGCGGCTCTTGCGCTTAGGATAACAAACGCAGCCAGGCGGCGCGACCACGGTGGCACAGCCGCGTCCGGTCCGAGCCTCGCTCCGCCGGTCAACCGTCGTCCCCCGGCCGCCAACGGCCGCCGGCGCTCCGGGCGTCGTCCCGTGGTCGCGTGAAGCAGGGTTGGGCATCGGCCACGCCCTTTCCTGAACCGCCGCGTAGTGGAGATTTCGCAACACAAAAGTGAGTGGCGCGAAAGCCAACTCCATGGACCGCCCGGGCGCTCTTGAGAGTATTGCGATCGTACAGGAGCACGCGGCATGTCCATGGGACGAATGGAAATTGACGGAGCGCCGGGCACCTACATCACCGGGGCGCGGGCGCGCTGGCTGCTGCAGGCGCGCCGGGCGCAGATCACCGCGCCGGGCAGACTGCGCCTGCTCCAGGGCGCGTCCGGCCGTGGTCGCCCGGCCGCCGCCGAACTGGGCGCGGCCTGGAGCGAATACTCCAGCGCCGGCGCCCGCAATTGCAGCGGCCAGCGATGGCTGGACGGCTATTGCATGAACGGCGGCGCGGTGAATCGAGGCCGCTGACCATGATGCTGCAACGGTTTGGCATCAGAAATGTGATCCGGCGCGGCGGCAACCCAAGCCGAGTTTTGCGACTCGGATAGCGCGTCACTGCAAGACACCGGCGACGCGGTCGCCGGCCGGGCAGCCCGCCGGGTTTCGTGGGTGCGGCAAGACGCGGGGCGGCGGCGGCACGCCTCAAGGACTCCATCACCATGCGAGCGACTCACCAAGGCCGGCGGACGGCGCGGGCGGCAGCGCTGGCGGCGGCACTGGCGGCGGCCGGCGGCGCACGCGCGGGTGTGCTCACGGGCAAGTTCGTTCTGCCCACCGGCGGCGCGGTGGCCAATGGCACGCTGGCGCTGACGCTAAGCCAACAAGGCGTCACCAGCCTTCCCGGTTACGCCGTGGTGCCGCAAACGGTGGCTTGTTACACGTCGAGCGACGGCAGCGTGGTGGGGCTGCCGAACCCGCAGACGGCGCCGGGCGGCAACGCCTTCAACGGCCTGGGCACACTGGCGGCGGGGGTGTACTTCGTCGAGATCGCCTACACCGGCGCGAGCTCGGCCACGAGCTTGGCGTCGCCCGAGTCGCGGCTCTCGCTGACGGCGGCGGGCGAGTTGCAGATCCCGCCTCCGGCGCTGCAGCCGGCGGCCGCGACCGGATACGCGGTGTATGTCGGAACGAGCCAGGGCGGTGAGACGCTGCAAGGCACGGTGAGCGGATTCAGCGCCAGCTTCACCCAGGCCGGCCCGTTGGCCGCGGGCGCCGCGCTGCCGGCGGCCAACACCAGCGTCTGCTCACTGACCTTCAACGACGCCATCACGCCGAGCTACACGACCTATGCCGCCACGCTCGAGGATTCGAGCGGCAATGTCGAGCCAGGATACCCGCAGAACTGGTACCTAGCCGGCCTCTCGGCCGACGTGGGCACGATAATGCCGCTGGCGTCGAATCCGGCGGTGGCGTTTCCGCAGCCGATCCTCGCCAATCCCTCGAGCACGACGGCGCAGAGTCTGGGCTCGGCGCTGTACCTGAACGGGTTCAACCTCGAGGCGACGGGCAACGTGGGCCCGGGATTCTTCAGCGCCTACTGGGCGGGCGCGCTCCCGGCGGCCAACACGGCGCTCGCAACCTGGACGCCCAACGCCGGCATCTGGGTGCGGCGGGCCGACGTCAACGCCCAGACGGCGGGCACGGGCGGGACGCAGGGCACGGCGATCACGGTGAGTGACGGCACCTCGACCTGCACCTTCTCCGGGCTGCTGGCGGGCTCAGCTACGGCCGGCAGCCAGGGCTTTCCCACCGGGGTCTGCGATTTCAATGCCGGCGTGCCATTGACGGTGCGGGTGCTGAGCGACGACCACACCACGCCACCGCAGAACCTTAGCTGGTCGCTGGAGTTGACCGCAAAGTGAGGACACAATGAAGATTTTCAATTCGATCGGGCATTTCTTCGCCTGGGTGGTCAGCAAAATCGTGCCCGCGGCGCAGGCGGTCGAGACCACCGCGACTTCGCCGCTGGCGCAGGCGCTGGTGCAACTGCTGGGGAGCAAAGGGCAGGCGGTGCAGGACGGCATCCAGGCCATCGCCGGCGACGTGCTCAACGCCTACCAGGCGGCGGGCGCCGCGATCGGCGACGCCGGCCTGAACGTAAAGTTCGACCAGGCCACCATCCAGGCGATCGAGGCGCTGTACCACGACTTGGCCGGCGTTTTCGGCAAGACCGCGCCGGCGGGGGGAAAGTGAGCATCGCCGCCACGGCCGGCGGCGCGGCCCCGACTCCAGGACCACGAACATCGTGGCGCGAGCCGCTGGCGCAGCTCCACGGCGAATTGGAGACGATGGCGGCGATGCTGGCCGAACTGGCTGAGCAGGCGCGGCGGGAGGCGGCCCCGGAGGCGGAGCGGTTGAGCGCGGGCGGCTGGACGCTCGATGGCGAGACGCGGGAGCT
>JAKAOE010000032.1 GCA_021823305.1 Acidobacteriota bacterium | reverse complement strand
TCCAACCATAGTAGCCCGTCGCGCGCTCCGCGCGCGGGCTACGCCGTCAGGTCGAGGTCCCAGGTCTGCGCCACCAGGTCGTGCCCGAAGCTGTGGTGCGGCGCTTCCTGCACCAGCCGGAACCCGGCGGCGATGTAGATCTTGCGCGCCGAGACCAGATTGCTCTGCGTCCACAGCGTCACCTTGCGGTAGCCGGCCTCGCGGGCGAACCCCACGCACTCCGCCACCAGCCGCTGCCCCAGCCCCAGCCCGCGCGCCTGCGGTTCGACGAACAGCAGTCGCAGCTTGGCCACGCCGGCCTGCTCCGGATGCCGCACCAGAAAGATATGGCCCGCGTGCCGCCCCTCGATCTCCGCGATCCAGCAGCGCTCGCGCGCCGCATCGAAATGGTCGAGAAAATCCGCCGTGATGCGCGCCACCAGCGCCTCGAACGTCGTGTCCCAGCCGAACTGCGCTGCGTAGCCCGCCCCCTCTCTGGCGACCACCATCCCCATGTCGCCCTCCCGGTGCGCCCGCAACGTGAACGCCGGCTGCGCCTCCTGGGCCGCGCCCGCCAGCGCCGTCTCCTCGATCGCCGCCAGCGCCGCGAGAAAGCGCGCGCGCCCGGCCGCCGGCATCGCGCCCAGCAGCGCCCGGCCCTGGGCGTCCGCGCGGCGGTCGAGCGTGCCGAAGGCGGCCCGCCCGCGCGCCGTCAGCGACAGATCCGACGCTCGCCGGTCGTCCTGCCCCGGCCGCCGCCGCACCAACCCGGCGCGCATGAAGCGCGCCAGGATGCGGCTCAGGTAGCCGGCGTCCAGCCCCAGCGCGGCGGCGATCTCCTTCGCGCGCGGCCGCGCCCGGCTGCCGAGCTCGTAAATCACGCGCCCTTCCGTCAGGCTGTAGCCCGTTTGCAGGTAGCCTTCGTCCAGCGTCCCGATCCAGCGCGTGTAGCGCCGGTTGAAGCGCCGCAGCGCGGCGACGCCCTCCGCCGGCGCGGCGACAGTTGTTTTCCCAGCCATGCGACCAGCATGGCAGAATTAGTTGACTCTGTCAACTACATCGGTCAGGACAGGTAGGCCGCCGCTGTCGCCCGGATGCCCTCGTCGTACGGCGTTGCCGTCATCTTGAAGGCCAGCGAGAATTTCTGCGAGTCGAACAGGTAGGGCGCCTCGTTCTGGTACAGCATCTCGTGGACTTCGCGCGCCCTGGGGTCGACCCATCCGCCCAGCCGCACCATCCACGGCTCCAGCACCCGGTACTTGGCCTCCACGCCCAGCGCTTCGGCCGCCGCCCGGATGAAACGCCTACCGGTCGGCGGGTTGGGCGCGGTCGGCAGGTGCCAGGTCTGGTTCCACGCGGACAGGTCGGAAACCAGCCGCAACAGCGCCTGCACCGCATCGGGCACGTAGGTGTAGGCGTGCGGCTCCTCGTCGCTCGCCAGGCACATCGCCGCCTTGCCCTTGCGCAACGGATGGAACACCATCAGGTTCGGAACGCCGTTGGCGACGCCGGGACCATAGAAGTCCGCGCTGCGCGCGATCATGGCGGTCAGCCGGCCGGCCCTCCACTCGTCCATCAGCATGGTGGCGACGCGGGCGCGGATCTCGCCTTTGCGGCTCACCGGGCGGAACGGTGTGTCCTCCGTCATCGCGCCATACACCCGGCCGTACATATACACGTTGTCGAAAAACACCAGTCGCGCGTTCGCGCGCTTACAGGCCTCGATCGCGTTGGCCATGATGCGCGGCCACGACTCGGCCCAGACCCGCCGGTCGTAGGCGAGTCCCGCGGTGAGAAACGCCACCGACGCCCCGCGCACCGCGGCCACCGTCTGCTCCAGGTTGGTGAGATCGGCCTGCGCCCCTTCGAACTTGCCCGCACGCGGGGCAGCCCGCCGGCTCACCAGCCGAAACGGGGTGTTGGCAGCGGCCAGTTGCCGGCAAAGCTCGTTCGAGATGGCGCCGCCGGCGCCAAGAATGGCAATCATGGAAGACCTCCTCTTCGCAATCCAGGCTCCGGGCCTGAGACGAGGGGGGAGGTGGGCAACCAGTAGGCGCGCCGGTAACCCGGCGCCGCGACGCCCCTCCAGCCAATGACTCCATGACCGGCGGCCCCGCGTGTATAACCGCAGTTTAAGTCCTACGCCGCCATTCCCACAAACTTCCCTAATCGGGCCGAAGGCCAGCCCCTGGCACTTTCCTACGCCTGCACCGGGCTAGCGCGCTTTGACCGCCGCCTCCTGCGCCGCCGCGCTGTGCCAATCCTGCATGCGCAGCAGGTGGAACAGCACAATCCACAGAACCACACAGACCGTGCCGCTCACCAGCGCGTCGGCCAGGAAAGCGCCGCTGACCCCGCGCCAGTCGAACCCGTGCCCATCCACGATCTCCATCGCAACGATCGGTAAATTCGTGGCGCTGGTCAGCAGGCCGAAAATCGTGGCCGCCAGCGGGTTCCCCTTGCCGATGACCTCGTACGTGATGGCGAAGGAGGTGGCGAAAGCCGACGCCTGGAAGATGTTCTCGCCCAAAAAGGCCAGCCCGAAGGTCCCCGGTGCGCGCGGCAGCAGCAGCAGGCTGAGCGTGAACCCGGCGCCGGCCATGCCGATGGCGAGATACAACGGCCGCAGCCGGATTTTTTTGGCGATCAGCGGCACCACCAGGCTGCCCACCGCGCCGGCGAGAATCGCGCCGATCCCGCCGAAAAAGCTGACCATCGCCGGGCTGGTGTGAAAGTCCTTGCCCCAGCCGCCCAGCGTGTTCGTCAGCGCGAACGAGGCGCAGGGCAGGCAGAAAAGCGTCAGGCCGACCAGGATCTCGCGGCGCTGGAACAGCGAGGCCACCGCCCGGGCGAATCGAAGAAAACTTTCCCGCGCCATCGTGGCGTCGGGCGGCGGCGCGGGAATGAAAAAGAAGCTCAGCATGGGCGACAGGAAGATGGCCAGAGTCAGCGGCGCGGCAAGGCCCGGCGCAAGATGCTGTGTCAGATAGCCGGACAGCAGCACGCCCAGGCCGTCGCTGCTGATCATGGTGACGGCGTCCCACGCGCCCAGCTTGCTGTCCTGGTCCTTCTCGATCAGGGCGCCCGCCCATCCCCCCACCGCGGCTTGATACAGAGAGAGCGATACAAACCCGATCGTCATCGCGCTCACGATGACCACGGCGGAACTGTGGTACAGCACCGTAACCGCCGCGGCCGCGGCGGCGAGCAAACCGAACAGCAGCGCATAGGTGCGGCGGCGAAAGCGGACGTCGAGCATCGGCGCGAGCAAGAATGCCCAGAACGTCGGCGACGTAATGATGGCGACGTCAACCGCGATCTTCCCGCCGGACAGGCCCTGCGCGGCCAGCATCTGCGGCACCGTGACGATGCCGAACCCCGCCGTGATGCCAAACGTCGCGATCGGGATGCTCAGTACCCACGCGGGCGGAACGCGGCGCTCGTTGGTCATGAACCCCTGGGAGCTGAGACGGCTCCGGAGACCCCGCCCGATACTCTCCGCCCCGCCAAAAACATACGCCCCCACGCCGCCAAAGGCAATCGCCGGCTAACTCTGTACGCGCCAACCTTGAGATGCCCTGAGCGCCAGCAGGCGCCCGTTGCTGCGGATCGAAGCGTCGGCCAGAGCCCGGCGCCCCCAGAGCGCCCGCGCTCGTGGCAACGGGAGGCTACCCCTTCAGGGGTAGCAGCACCGCTCGTAATGGCTCGCGCCTTACGCTTGCACTGTAGGGAATCTGGCGGAGAGGGGGGGATTCGAACCCCCGGTACAGCTTTTGACCGTACAACGGTTTAGCAAACCGCCGCCTTCAGCCACTCGGCCACCTCTCCGCGGCGTGTTCCCATCATAGCAAGCCCGCCACCTGGAACGCGGCGGTTGGCGGGCGCGGGCGGCACCCCCTCAGCCCCCGGCGGCGCCCGTCGCCTCCGGCCGCCCCGCGGCGCGCGCGGCGAGAAACCCCAGCCCCAGCCCCGCCAACCCGGCCGGCGCGGCGTACTCCAGGCCCGGAAGGAAGCTCAGCCCGTGGTGATGCAGATTCGCCGCGATCGTCGCCACGTGGGTGCCGATCAGGAAGCCGGTCGCGGCGTAAAAAATCGCGCAAAACCCGATGTACGACCCCGCCGGCCGCTGCGCCGCCGCGCGCATGCCCGCCGAAGTGAGCGCCACGCAGATCAGCAGCGTGATCCCCAGCGCGAAACCGGCAAAGTTGCCGCGGCTGGACCAGCCGTTGGCGGCGCCGCCGGCCGAAAAATGGTCCGCCACCCGCGCCGGCAGCTCCGGCCACGCCGCGCGCAGGTACAGGCCGAATCCGGCCAGCATTGCCCACGGGCCGAGAAACGGCAGCAGCCGAACGTAGGCCTTCGGCATGGCGAAACGGCCGCTCCAGGCCCGGCCGCTTGCCGGGCCTGGAGCGCGCTGGCCCTAGTGGTTGGCCGCCACCGCGGCATTCAGGCGCGTGACCGCGGCGCCCGCTTGCGCCAGGTAGCTGTTCGCCACCTCCACCATCGAGGCCGTGGGCGCCACCGGCGCCATGCCCACCTGGCCCGCGATCGAGGTCAACCAGGAACGCAGCCGGGGAGGATACACCAGCGCGCCCTCACCCGATTGGATCTTGAGATCCACATAGGCGTCGATGACGTCGGTCAGGTTATCCACCGCCTGGGCGTGCCCGCCCGACTTCCGCAACGCCGCGCGCGCGTCAATCGCCTTGTTCAGGGCGACATCGAGCGCATTCACGGCGCGGTGCAGCCGCATCAGCAGGTTGAACTGTTCCTCCAGTCCTTCCTGCGTCGTCTTCCACCGCGGGTCCAGCTTCACCGTGAACGCCTGCTTCGGCGTGGTCTGGCCGTTATACGTCAGCGCCACATAGTACGTGCCCGGCACCACTTCCGGGCCGATCGGCACGGCGGCGGAGAATCCGGTGTTGAAGATCCCCTTCACGTCCACCGCGGTCGGGTAGCGCAGGTTCCATTGGAAGCTGTTCATCCCCGCGTGCAGCTTCGGCGCCCGCCGCGGCGGCCCGAAGCCGAACGGGTTGGGCATCGGCTTCTCCGGCAGCGAAACGCGGTTCACCACGTTGCCGCCGGCGTCGCTGAAGGTCAGCGTCACCTTCGCGCCCGCTTGGTAGTCGGCAGGCAGGTGGTAGAACACCGCTACGCCCGGCGCCAGATGCTGGCCACCCGCGCCGCCGCCGAATCCGCCCCGGCCGCCCGCGGTCCGCCACGCCTGCTGCGGCTTGAACACGTACGCCGCGTCGCGGCTCACGTTGGCGCCGTTCAACTGCTCCAGGAACTGCAGGTTGTCCAGCACCCAGAAGCCGCGCCCGAAGGTCGCCAGCACCACCGCGTGCTGCTCCGGCTGGATCTCGACGTCGTTCACCCGCACCGCCGGCAGGTTCAGCTTCAGCGGCATCCAGTTCCCGCCGCCGTCCAGGCTGAAATACACCGACTCGCTCGTGCCCGCGAACATCAGGCTGGGATCGTTCGGATCCAGCCGCACGCTCTCGACGTACTGATCGTCCGGCAGCCCGTTGGTCATCGCCGTCCAGGTCTGGCCGTAATCCGTCGTCTTGTAGACGTAGGGATGGAAATCGTCCCAGTCGTACCGGCTCGCCGAAACGTAGGCGGTGCCGGCGTCGGTCGGCGACAGCTCGATGCAGGTGATCGTCGACCATTCCGGCAGCGCCGGCGGCCGCACCTGCGTCCAATGCGCCCCCGCGTCCCGGGTCAGGTAGACCAGCCCGTCGTCCGAGCCCGTCCAGATCTCATTGCCGTCCTGCGGCGACACCGCGATCGAGGAGATCGTGTCGAACATCTCCTCGCCGGTCACGTCCGCGCTGATCGGCCCGCCCGGCCGCTGCTGCTTGCTCTTGTCGTTGCGCGTCAGGTCGGGGCTGATCTTCCGCCAGTGCTGGCCTTCGTCCGTCGTCTCCCACAGCACGTTCGCCCCCATCAGCAGCTCGTTCGGATTGTCCGGCGAGAACACGATGGCGTGATGATTCCAGCCGTAGCGGTAGGGGATATGGTCGCCCGCATGTCCGAACTTGTACGTCGGCCACGGGCTCACGTTGGTGGTCAGGCCGGTGCGGCGGTTCTCCCGCATCTCCTCGCTGTAATAGCCGCTGCCGTAGGTGATCCACGGTCTCCCCGGCGTCGGCACGTCCCAGCTCATCTCGCCGCCCGTCACCGACTTCCACACCGCCGCCGGCGCCGCGCTCGAGCCGTCGTTCGAACCGCGGTCCTGCTGCGCGCCGTAGATGTGGAACGGGAACTGATTGTCCAGATCGGCGTGATAGAACTGCCCGGTCGGCTGGTTACTCTCCGAGCTGAACGACTTCCCGCCGTTCAGCGTCACCGTCGCGCCGCCGTCGTTGCCCTCGATGAAGATCTGCGGATGGTCCGGGTTGATCCACAACACGTGGTTGTCGCCGTGCGGCGGCCGCAGCGGAATCAGCTTTTTGCCCGCGTCATGCGAAACGTACACCCCGACGTTCGGCAGGTAAATCGTGTTCGCGTCCTTCGGGTCCACATACACGTAGCCGTAGTAAAACGCGCGCTGCGTGATGTTCATGCTGTTGTTGATCAGCCGCCACGTCTGCCCGGCGTTGTCCGAGCGGAACAGCCCGCCCGCCTGCCCCTTGTAATCCGCCTGGATCAGCGCGTACACCACGTTGGGGTTGCTCGGCGCCACCGCCAGGCCCACTTTGCCGAAAATGCCGGTCGGCAGCCCCGGGCGGTGCGTGATGTTGGTCCAGGTCGCGCCGCCATCGGTGGTCTTGTAGATCCCGCTGCCCGGCCCGCCGCTGGAGAACGTCCAGTGCCGCCGGTACATCTGCCACATCGAGGCGTACAACACCTGCGGGTTCGACGCGTCCATCGCCAGCGTGATCGCGCCGGTGTTGTCGTTCACGTAGAGAATCTTCTTCCAGGTCTGCCCGCCGTCGGTGGTCTTGTACACCCCGCGCGCCGGGTTCGCCGCCCACAGATGGCCGAACGCGGCCGCGTAAACCACGTCCGGATTGTTCGGATCCACGATGATCCAGCTGATGATGTGCGTGTCGCCCAGCCCGATGTAGCTCCAGGTCTTGCCGCCGTTGGTGGACTTGTACATCCCGTGCCCGGTCAGCTCGGTGTTGCGCGGCGCGGAATCGCCCGTGCCCACGTAGATGATCTTCGGGTTGGAGGGCGCGACCCCGATCGCGCCGATGCTGCCGGTCTTGAAATCCTTGTCCGAGATGTTGCGCCAGTGCAGGCCGTAATCGGTGGTCTCCCACACCCCCCCGCCCGCCGTGCCCTGGTAGAAGAGGTTGGGCTCGCCCGCCACCCCGGCGACCGCCGTCACGCGTCCGCCGGTATACGGGCCCACGCTCCGCCAGCGCAACGCGCTGGTGAGCTGCGTCGCCGGCACCTGCGCCACCAGCGCCGCCGGCAAGGCCAGAGAGAGACACGAAAGCAACGTAATCAAGCGTGCTTTATTCATGGCGGGGACCTTCCTCTCGGTCGAAAAATGCGATCTGGAAATCACGTGCCTGTCGGCCCGCGCCGCGCGGCCGCGGCGGTCACACCCATCCTCCGCGTGCCGGCCTTGCGCAAGCCCTTCGACGCTGCACCGTGCTGCGACAGCCTGAATTCTATCCCGTAAACCGACATGCCAACGGACGCCGGAGAAAACCTTGAGGGGAGCGCACCCCAACCGCGCCAAACGCCGGCCGCGGACTCAAAATTGCTCTCGGCTCGATCTACTTTCGTACCGCCCGCATATTCCCGCAGTTCGCCCCGGTTTGCAAGACTTTTCTGTAGTCCCAACCGTGCGGCATATGTGCTGCGCGTCAGGCCGCCTGCACCCCGTTCACTATCGCGCCGCAGCCCTGCGGGCGCAGTTCCGCCTGCCGGCACTACTGGCCGTAATTAGGAGCCCGCGCCCCACGCGATGGCAATCCGCGGACCGCAAGTGCCCGCCTTAGCGCTGCCGGAAAGTGTGCCGCTGGTTTTGCCCTTCACGAACGGCTCCATCCCCAGCACAAAGCTGCCCTGAGCATTGGCGGTCAACTCCTCCCCGTGCCGTTCCCCGTCGGAATCGAAGCGCAGGCGCACCTTGGCCCCCGGCGCAAAGCCGCTGCCGCGAAGAATGACCAGTTCCGCGTGCGGCAGCGCGCGCAGCGCCTCCAGCCGGCACCCGTGATCGCGGCCTATGACCGGGTCCGGCACCTCCGTATCAGCCACCCGGTATTTGCCGTCGGCGCTGACGAGGGCGAAACGCATCGGCTCGCCCGAAGCACCGATCAGCACCAAGTCCACAGGGTCATTGGGCTTGTCGGATGAGCAAGTTCCCGGCGTTCCCGCGCAAATGGCCTCGCCCTCAGCATTGAGCGTGATCCCCTCCATCGCTTCCTCCGGCTCCCGGCGGGTGATCGGGAACTCGAGCAGCGTAAGCTTCTCTCCCGCCGGCAGGCCGGTGACGTACACCTCAAAGGTCTCGGCCTTCGTGCCGGGCGGCGAACCCGGGCGCGCGATCCGCTTCAGCCGCAAGCTCAGCCCGGGCGTGTCAAGCTTCTGGTTCCAGTTAACGATGGATCGCATCAGCAGCGTGGCCGGATCGGCGGCGGGCAAGGTGCGCTGGGCGCGCAGAGAGCGCGCGCCGCCCAGCGCCAGCAGCACGGCTGCGGCGCCGATCAAGGCCCCAGGCCCGCCCCGGCGCCCCGAGGCGAAGCACTCGATTATCCCGGCCATCATGCGGCCCATCCACCTCGCCGGCGCAGCCCGCGCAAAGCGTTCGCTCGGCCCGATCATAACAGGGCCGGCGGCGGTCGAAACGCCGCCCTGCCCGCAAGCTCCGCAGCCGTGCTATAGTCATCTAGGGTTAGACAACTATGGGTAAAAGCAGGAACGAACTGCAGGGCACCCTCGATCTGCTCATCCTGAAAACGCTGGCCGTGCGCGGGCCGGCGCACGGCTACGCCGTCGCCTCCCACATCGACCGCGCCTCGGGCTCGAGCCTGCGCGTCGAAGAAGGGTCTCTCTATCCCGCGCTCCACCGTCTGGAACAGTCCGGGTTGATCCGCTCGGAATGGCGGCAGAGCGAGACCGGACGGCGGGCGCGCTATTACGAGTTGCGTCCGGCGGGTCGGCGGCAACTGGAAAAAGAGCAAGCGCAGTGGGCGCGGCTGGTGGCTGGCGTGGCGACCGTACTAGCCCAGACCTAGACGGCGAGGGTTCGGCCATGGGCTTCTGGCGGAAAATGCGCAACACTCTGCGCCCGGGCGGCCTGAACGGCGAGGTCGCCGATGAGCTCGAGCACCACCGCGCCCTGCGCCGCCAGGAGGGCCTCGGCACCTGGCGCTCTCCCGGCGCCGAGGAAACCACGCGCAATGCCGGCATCTTCGTCTGGATCGAGTCCTGGCTGCTCGACCTCCGCCACGCCGCACGTATGCTGCGCCGCAGCCCGGCGTTCACGCTCCTGGTCGTGGCCTCGCTCGCGCTCGGCATCGGCGCCAACGCGGCCATTTTCAGCCTGATTAACACCGTGCTGCTGCGGACCCTGCCGGTGCCGCGGCCAGGCGAGATCTATCTCTTGCAATCCACCGACGGCGTGCGCCCGGTGCCGGTTTTTTCCTACCCGGAATTGCAGCAGATGGAGCGCGCGGGGGCGCGGCAGGCGGAGTTGGGCGCCGGCAACGAAGCTGGCGCGCTCCCGCTCGCGCGCCGGGGCGGACCACCGCTGCGGGTTGAGACGCAACTCGTCTCCGGCGGCTATTTCCAAGCGCTCGGCATCGCGCCTTGGCGCGGCCGCTGGATCAACCGCGGCGACAACCGCGCGCTCGAAGCCTCACCGGTCGCGGTGCTGAGTTACGGCTTCTGGCGGCGCGCCTACGGCGGCGCGCCCATGCTGGGAAAAGCGATCACGCTCCGCGGCACGGCGCTGACGGTCGTCGGAATTGCGCCCCCTGGCTTTACCGGCCTCGAACCGGCGAATCCGGTGGACGTCTGGGCTCCGGTCATGATGCAGCCGGCGCTGGGCGCGGGCGGCAGCGTCTGGAGCGTGAATGCGGACAACAAAAAACCCCTTCCGCCCCAGGCCGGCGAAATGTGGCTCCAGGTGTTCGCGCGGTTGCGCGATCCTGGCCAGGCGCCGGCGCTCGCGGCCGCGCTCAGCGTGCCCGTCGCGGCCAGCTTCCGGCGTATCGCGCCCG
>JAKAOE010000031.1 GCA_021823305.1 Acidobacteriota bacterium | reverse complement strand
TGAGCCGCTCCCGGCGGTATCCTGCTTCTTATGCCCTACGCCGATCTGCGGGAGTTCATCGCCGCGCTGGAACGCGCCGGCGAGCTGAAGCGCGTCACCGCCGCGGTGAACCCGGTGCTCGAAATCGCCGAAATCACCGACCGCGTCAGCAAGGCCGGCGGGCCGGCGCTGCTGTTCGAAAACCCCGCCGGCTACGCCGGCCGCCCGCTGCTCATCAACCAGTTCGGCTCCCGCCGCCGGATGGCGATGGCGCTCGAAGTCGGGCACGCCGACGAGGTCGCCGCGCGCATCCGCGCGCTGCTCGAGATGAAGCCGCCCGAGGGCATTCTGGGCAAGCTCAAGATGCTGCCCACGCTCGCCGATCTCGGCGCCGTCTTTCCCCGCACCGTCGGCGCTGGCGCCTGCCAGGAGATTGTGCTGCAGGACCAGTTCTCGGTGCTCGACTTCCCCATCCTGCAATGCTGGCCCCAGGACGGCGGCCGCTACGTCACCCTGCCGTTGGTGTTCACCCGCCATCCCGCCACCGGCCGGCGCAACGTCGGCATGTATCGCCTGCAGGTGTTCGACGGCAAGACGCTCGGCATGCACTGGCAGATCCACAAACAGGGCGCCGACCATCTGCGCGAGCGCCTGCGCACCGCCTCCCCCACCGCGAGCGAAGCCATCGGCCGCGATCACGGCCTCGAGCCGGTGCCGCCGGCGCTGCTCGCCCCCGCCGCCGGCAGCCGCATGCCGGTCGCGGTCGCCATTGGCACCGATCCGGCAACGACCTTCGCCGCCATCCTGCCCGCCCCGCCGGCGCTCGACGAGATGATGCTCGCCGGTTTCCTGCGCCAGAAGCCGGTGGAGATGGTGAAGTGCCGCACCGTGGAGCTGGAGGTTCCGGCGAGCGCCGAGATCGTGCTCGAGGGTTACGTCGATCTTGCCGAACGGCGAGTCGAGGGCCCTTTCGGCGACCATACCGGCTTCTACTCGCTCGCCGATCAGTATCCGGTGCTGCATCTCACCGCCATCACCCACCGCCGCAATCCGATCTACGCTACCACCATCGTCGGCAAGCCGCCGATGGAGGACGGCTGGATGGGCGAGGCCGTGACCCGCATCTTCCTGCCGCTGATGCAGATGCAGTTTCCCGAGATCGTGGACGTTAACCTGCCGCTCGAGGGAGTCTTCCACAACCTCATGCTGGTCTCCATCCGCAAGGCCTATCCCGGCCACGCGCGCAAGGTCATGAGCGGCATCTGGGGCCTCGGCCAGGCCATGTTCACCAAGTGCATCGTCGTGGTGGACGAGGATGTGGACGTGCAGAACATCGCCGACGTCGTGCTCAAGGTGCTCAACCACATCGATCCCGAGCGCGACATTCAATTCACGCTCGGCCCCGTGGACTCGCTCGACCACGCCTCCCGCCTGCCCAACTTCGGCTCCAAGATGGGCGTGGATGCCACCCGCAAATGGCCCAGCGAAGGCTTCGCCCGCCCCTGGCCCGGCGAGATCCTGATGGACCCCGCCACCAAGGCCAAGGTGGATCAGCTCTGGAGCACGCTCGGTCTGTAACCGCAGCAGGTCTTGGTCGAGCCGGGGCTCGCGCTTGCGGGCGCGGCGCCGGGCAGCGGCGTCGTCTCCGGCGTGGGGTTGGGCACAGTGGCGCCGGGGGTGGCCGGGTTGGCCGTACCGGGCAGATCGGTCGAGCCCGGCAGCGTGGCGCTGGGCGAGGCGGGATTCACCGGGCTGGCGCCGGGCTGGCCCGCGCCGGGAGAGGTCGGCGCGCCCGGCGTCATCGGGGTTATGCCCGGCAGGCTGTTTTGGGGCGCCGGCGGTGGCGCCAAACCGGGAGTTTGCGCCGCCGCCATTCCCGCCGCCAGCGCCAGCGCCATGCCCAGAATCTGTAACCGCAACATCGTCATGCTTCTTCCTCCGCGCTCAGCCGCGCAGCCGCGCCAGCAGGCCGCGCTTCTTCGCGGCCGGAATTTCGGGGCAATAGGGCAGCGGACGGTCTTCGATCATCGCCAGTGGGTTGTCGCGGCAGAGCGCCTGCGCCATTTCTTCGCCCGCCATGGCGGTGATCGCCGTTACCGCTTTGTGGAAATGCGGCGCCCGCTGCTGCGCCGAGTGTCCGTCGCTGGCCACGACGTGGGCCCGCTCGCCTTCGAGTAACGCGGCGCTGAACTGCTGCGCCCGCTTCCCGAAGCGGCCGGTGAAGGACGAGGCGGTGAGCTGCGCCACGCAGCCCTGGCGCAGGTAATCGTCCAGCGCCTCCGGATGCTGCTGAAATACCGGGTTGCGCTCCGGATGTGCCAGCACCGGCACCGTGCCCGCGTCGCGCAGACGCTCCAACGCCGCCCCCAGCGCGCCGCGTTCGAAGAACTCGGGAAACTCCACCAGCAGATAGCGGCCACCGTTCAGGCTGAACTGCTTCGGTGTCTCCACCGCCTGCTGCACGTTTTCGTAGCTCAGGTGCAGCTCGCAGCCCAAATAGAGGCGCAGCCGCTCGCCGGCCAGCGCCTGCGCCTGCTGCAGCAGCGCTTCGGTGCGCTCGCGCTCGAAGCGGAACTGGTAGTTGGCGTGCGGCGTCGCCACCGCGTGCGTGGTCCCGGCGGCGACCATCGCCTCCAGTAGGGCGACCGTGTCGTCCCAACTGGCCGGGCCGTCGTCCACGCCGGGCAGCAGGTGCAGGTGCGTGTCCACCCAGCCGGGCGCGGGCGTGTCAGCGTTCATGCTGGTAACGCAGCAGCTGCTCGCGATGGGTGGCGAAGCGCAACTTGAACTCCTGCTCTCCCGTGAGGAAATTGAAACTGCGGCCCTCGCTCATAGTGTGGCGCAAAACTCCGTACAGCGCCAGAACGCCCGGCGACAGAGCCGCCGCGCGTGGTTCGTAGCTGATGGTGTAGGCGTAACGCACGCGCTGACCGCGCCAGCACAATAGCGCCGCCAGCGTGTCGCCGCCGCGCTGCAGCTCCCAGAGTTCGCTCAGCCGGGGCTCCTGTTCCACCATCGCCACCAGCCACGCCTGCTCCAGCCGCCCGAGCACGTTCGCCATGCCCCGCGTGGCCAGCTCGCGCGCCTTGTGATCCAGCAGCCAGGCGAGCCGCCGCCGCCGCGCGGCGGGAGCCTCCGCCAACGCCACAGTCACCCGCGTTGCAGCCCAGCGCCGCGCTATGCGCGGATGTTCCCGATCCAGCCCGCTGCCGGATGCCCGCACCGGCGCGGCCGCGAAGGGCAGCGCAGCGCCTGCCAGCGCCCGCCAAAAGCCCTCGTGCGGCGAACCTGCGGGAATGCCGGTGAAGCGGCTGGCGCGCCAGTCCAGCGCGAGCGCCGCCTCCGCCGCTTCGCATCCGGCATCGGGAGACCCGCCGCCGATCACGTCAAGATAATCGAACAGCCCCTCGCCAATCAGCCCCAGCCGCCCGGCTCGAATCGCCAGTGGGACGATCAACGGAGGATCGTTGTTGGCCCAGACGGCAATCTCAGCCTCGCAGGCAAACGTGCGCGCCCACTGCCGCGCGAATGCGTACTCCTGAAACACCGATCCCGGCCCAGCCGAACTGGCGGCACGCCAAGCGCCTTCCAGCCCAGCCAGTCCGGGATCGCGGTGCCAGCTTCCGGCCATCCTGATTCAGGTGCCGGATCGGAGCGGCTTAGTTGTTCGCCGCTGGGTTCCTCCGCCATCGGTAGCCGTGCCCATGGTTGGGCCGGCCGATCCGCCAAAGCTTGCGCTAGTCGAAATTCTCGCGCCGATAGTTCGGCGCTTCCTGCGTGATGATCACGTCGTGCACGTGGCTTTCGCGCAGCCCGGCGTTGGAGATCCGGATGAAGCGCGCCCGGCGCTGGAAGTCGGCGATGGTAGCGCAGCCGCAATAGCCCATGCCGGAGCGCAGCCCGCCGACGAGTTGATGCACCATCGCCGCCAGCGGCCCCTTGTACGGCACCCGCCCCTCGATCCCTTCCGGCACCAGCTTGCCGCTGCGCCCGCCCTCGCCGTGGCCGCTCTCGGGTTCCTCGCTCAGCGATTGTCCATAGCGCTCGGCCGAGCCCGCCTCCATCGCCGCCAGCGAACCCATGCCGCGATAGCTCTTGAACGACCGGCCCTGGTAAAGGATGATCTCGCCCGGACTCTCGTGCGTGCCCGCAAACAGGCTGCCGATCATCACCGAACTGGCGCCGGCGGCTATCGCCTTGCTGACGTCGCCCGAGTATTTGATGCCGCCGTCGGCGATGACCGGGATGTCGCCGCCTTCCCGGCTGGCGCGCACCACGTCGCTGATGGCGCTGATCTGCGGCACGCCGGCGCCGGTGACCACGCGCGTGGTGCAGATCGAGCCCGGCCCGATGCCCACCTTGATCGCATCCGCGCCGGCTTCGATCAGGTCCTTCGCGCCCTCGTAGGTCGCCACGTTGCCGGCGATCACGTCCATCTGCGGCAGCGCCGCCTTGATTTTGCGCACCGCTTCCAGCACGCGTTTGGAGTGCCCATGCGCCGTGTCCACCGCGATCGTGTCCACTTTCTTCAGCGCCAGCTCCTGCGCCCGCTCCAGGAAATCGCCGGTGGCGCCCACCGCCGCCGCCACCCGCAGCCGTCCCTGCTCGTCCTTGGCCGCCTGCGGATACTTCAGCTTTTTCTGGATGTCCTTGACCGTGATCAATCCCTTCAGCATGTAGTTGGCGTCCACGACCAGCAGCTTTTCCACGCGATGCCGGTGCAGGATCGCCTCCGCCTCTTCCAGCGTTGTTCCCACCGGCACGGTGATCAGATATTCCTTCGTCATCACCTCGCTGATTGGGATGTCGGTGCGGGTCTCGAAGCGCAGGTCGCGGTTGGTCAGAATGCCGACCAGCTTGCCGTTGCGAGTCACCGGCAGGCCCGAGATCTTGTACTTCCGCATCATCTCCAACGCGTCGGCGATCTTCTGCTCCGGCGCCATGGTGACGGGATCCACGATCATGCCGCTCTCCGACCGCTTCACCTTGTCGACTTCGTCGGCCTGGTCGGCGATGCTGAGATTGCGGTGGATGACGCCGAGGCCGCCCTGCTGCGCCAGTGAAATCGCCAGCCGGGCCTCGGTTACGGTGTCCATGGCGGCGGCCAGGATCGGGATGTTGAGCGTGATCTTACGGCTCAGGCGCGTCACAGTCGTGACTTCCGCCGGAAGAATTTCGGAATACGCGGGCAACAGGAGGACGTCGTCGAACGTCAGCGCTTCACGGATGGGGTGCTCAAGCATGGTAAGGGGGTATGGGTAAGGTTCCATTTTACCCATTCGGCCGTGGGCGAGTGTGCCGGCGGGTCCCTAGCGGCGGTCGGCGAACGCCAGCGACAGTCCCAAAGCCACAAACAGCCCGCCCATGGCCCGGTTCAGCCAGCGGGTCGAGCCCGACCGTGCCTTGAGCCGGACTCCCAGCCAACCTGCGGCTACGGCATAGCCAACGTTCACCACCGTGCCGTTGAGGTCGAAGATCAGTCCCAGCAGCAGTATCTGCAAGGCCATCGGCCCGCGGGCACAAGCGGCGTGGCGCCATGCCTGGATGCCCAGCCAGACCAGATAGGCCGCTCCCAGGTAGCGCACCGTATCAAAGCCGCCGGCAGCGCCAGCATCAGCGCCGAAAGCCCCAACACCGCCGCCGCGATGTGAGTGCGGATCCGGCCGTGCCTACTCCCGGTTCGCCCGCCCGGTCTCGAATAGGAACCAAACGCGCCGTTGGGCCTCGTCTATCCAAGTCTCCAGCAGGCTGGCGGTGGCTACGTCGCCGGCCTCGGCGCAGAGCTCGTGCGCCGCCCGCATGCGTACCACCAAAGCGCGGTTGTCCTCGCGCAATTCGGCCAGCATATCCTGCGGGGCGACGTATTCGGCGTCGTTGTCGGTCACGCGTTGCAGCCGCGCGATATGGCCGATGGAGCGCAGCGTCAGCCCGCCGAGCTTCCGCACCCGCTCCGCCAGCGGGTCGGTCATGGCGAAAATCTGCTCCGCCTGCTCGTCCAGCAGCAGGTGATAGTCGCGGAAGTGCGGCCCGCTCATGTGCCAATGGAAGTTCTTGGATTTGAGATAAAGGGCGAAGACGTCCGCCAGCAGGGCGTTGAGTCCGCCGCCGATTTCTTTCACCGCGTCGGCGGGCAGGTCGCTATGGGTCAACAGCGGGGCGTTGCGCCGCTGCGCGGCTCGCGGATTGGGCATGGCCTGTATCCTCCTCGGTTTCATTGTGTTCTCCTCATTCCGCCTGGGCCAGGGTTTCGGCGAACGGCCACAGCGTGTCCGCCCACTGGCGCAGCGGGCGGAAGCCGGCGCCGGCGAGCAGCGGTGCGATCGCCTTGCGGGCGAATTTGTGCGAGCTTTCGGTCCAGATGGTCTCACCCCGCCGGAAGCTCACCGGCCGCGGCAGGCCGGGCACGCGCACGGTTTGCGCGCGGCGCGCGCGCAGGTGCATCTCGACCCAGCGTCCGCGCCGGTCGCACTTCACCTGGTGCCGCCACTGGCGCAGGTTGAAATCGGTGCCCATTTCACGGTTGAGCCGCGCCAGCAGGTTGAGGTTGAAGGCGGCGGTGACCCCGGCCGGATCGTCGTAAGCCAGGCGCAACTGGCGCGCCGGCTTGGCCAGATCCACGCCCAGCAGCATGCGGTCGCCGGGCCGCAGATCGCGCCGCAGGCTGCGCAGGAACTCCGTCGCCTGCGGCGGCGCGAAGTTGCCCAGCGTGCTGCCCAAAAACAGCACCAGCAGCCGCTCCGCCCCCAGCCGGCCGGCGCGCCGGAGTTCCGCCACCGCCGCCAGCCCCTCCCGATATTCGGCTTCCAGCGGCCGGAACTGCAGTCCGGTGATGCCTTCGAGCCCGCGCCGGCTGTGCTCGATCGCCTGCGGCGAGATCTCGATCGGTATGTAGACCGTCGCCTGGCGCGCCGCCAGCGCCTCCAGCAACGGCCGCGTCTTGCGCGCGCTGCCGCTGCCCAACTCCACCACCGCGGTGCGCGGCCCACAGCCCGCGGCGATCTCGGCCGCGTGTGCCTGCAGCAGGCGCTGGTCGGCGTGGCTGAGCCCGTACTCGGGTAAGGCGCAGATCGCCTCGAACAGCAGCGTGCCGGCCTCGTCATAGAGATACTTGCAAGGCAGCGACTTTTGCCCGCCGCCCGCCAGGCCGGCGCGCGCCTCCTGCGCCAGCGGCGTGAATGCGGGCGCGGCGAGCAGCGGTGCGTGGGCCATGGTGGCGATCAGGAGACGCAGCGGAAGCCGGCGTACAGGTAGGGATAGTGCGGCTGGAACCAGTTGCGGAAGCTACGCCGCAGCAGGCAGGCGGCGGTGCGCGCCGATCCCCCCTTGAGCACGAAGTGGCGGCCGTCGAAGAAGTCGGCGGAGTAGCCGGGATAGAAGGGGAACGGCGTGAAGCCGGGAAAGGGCGCGAACGGCGTCGCCGTCCACTCCCAGCCGTTGCCCATCAGGTCTTCGGCGCCCCAGGCGCTCGCGGTCTCCGGGTGGTGGTCCACTGGCGCCGGATCCCAGCTCCGGAAATCGAAGTTGCCGTCCATCCGCGCCGGCGCGGTTTCGCCCCAGGGATAGCTGCGCTCGCGGCCCTCCGGCGTGCCGAACGCCAGCCGGTGCCATTCCGCCTCGGTCGGTAGCCGCCGCCCGCGCCAGCCGGCGTAGGCGCTGGCCTCAGCCTGCGTCACGTACACCGGATGGTCGAGCGGCAGCGGCACCTCGGCGAACATGCCGCGGTAGCGCCAGCCGTTTCCGGTCCGCCGCCAGAAGTGCGGCGGCGCCGCACCGGCTTCGACAAACGCCAAGTACTCGCGGTTGGTGACCTTGTGCCGGTCGGCGGCAAACCCCTCTACTCGCACCCGCTGCGCCGCGAATTCATTATCCCAGCCGAAGACACTGCGGTCGGGCTGTCCCAGCGTCACCTCGCCCGCCGGCACGGCCACCGGCTCCGCCGGTGGCTGCTTGCGCCCGCCGTTGGGTGGCGCCGGCCCCCGGCGCTTGTGCTCATACCCCAGGTTGTGCAGCAGGTAGCAAAGCGTCTCGGCGTGCATCCAGCGATGCTCCATCGCCACGTTCAGCCGTTGCGCCAGCTCGCCCGCCGCCACGCCGCGCTGCGCCAAGGCTGCGGCCAGCCGCTGCCGTATCTCGTGGTTATAGGCGCGCACCTCGTCGCCTTCCGGCCACGCGCTGGCCGGCTCGCTGGGCAGTTGGCCGTCCACCGGATCAATGCCGAAGGCGAAGAGCTTGTCCCACGCCGGCCGGAACGGCTTCAGGTCCAGCGCCGGCGCGAGCAGGTTCCAGTCGAAGGCCTCGAGGTGGCCGAAATAGAAGATCAGCCGATGTCGCTCCGGCACCGGGCGCTCTTCCAGCGCTGTCGGCCGCACCACCTGCCAGAGCTGGTCGCTGGCCGCCTGCGCCGCTTTCCACCGCGCCGTCGCCTCCGGCATAGCTAACAGTTTGATGCAAAACCCGCCACGGTGCCAAACCGCTCCCCGGGCGGTTCAGGCCTGGCGTTGGCGGACCGCTTCGAACAAGGCGATCGCGGCGGCCATCGCCGCGTTCAGCGAGGCCACCCCCGGCGCCAGCGGAATGCGCACCAGCGCATCGCATTTCGCCCGGATCAGCGCGTGCAGCCCGCGCCCTTCGCCGCCCACCACCAGTACCGTCGCCGGCCGCAAGTCGAACTGCCAGAGCGCCGCCGGTCCAGCCGCGTCCAGTCCGATGATCCACCAGCCGGCCTCGCGGCAGCGCTCCAGCGCCTGCGCCAGATTGCCCACCCGCGCCACCCGCACGTGCTCCAGTGCGCCCGCCGACACGCGCTCCACCGTTGCGCTCAGCCCCGCCGCCCGGCGCGAGGGCAGCAACAGCCCGTCCACGCCCGCGCCGCCCGCCGCGCGCAGCAGTGCTCCCAGGTTCTGTGGATCCTCAATCCCGTCGGCGGCCAACAGCAGTCGCCGTGGCGCGTCCTGCAGCAGGTCCTCCAGCGCCAGCGTGGGCTTGGCCTCCGCGACCGCCACCACCCCCTGGTGGCGCAGCCCGCCCGCCAACCGGTCCAGTGCCGTGACCGTTTCCCAGCGCACCTCGACCCCCGCCGCCCGCGCCGTCGCCGCCAGCTCGCGCGTGCGGTGGTCGCGCCGCCCGCGCTCCATCGCCACGTAGCGCAGCGGCGCGCCCGCGTGCAGCGCCTCTTCCACCGCGTGCGGTCCGGCCAGTACCCGCGCGCTCATTTGTCGTACTGCAGCAGCGACATCACGTCGTAGCCGGGCAACTGCCGGCGCCCTGGCAGGAAGGTCAGCTCCACGATGAACGCCAGGCCCTCGACTTTCCCCCCCAGCTCTTCCACCAGCCGGGCGCTGGCCGCCGCCGTGCCCCCGGTGGCGATCAGGTCGTCCACGATGAGCACGCGCTGGCCCGGATGCACCGCGTCACGATGAATCTCCAGCGTGTCGGTGCCGTACTCCAGGCTGTACTCGATCGCCGCCGTCGGCGCCGGCAGTTTGCGCGGCTTGCGGATGGGCACAAACCCCGCCCCCAGCCGGTAGGCCAGCGCCGGCCCGAAGATGAAGCCGCGCGCCTCAATGCCCGCCACCAGTTCGATGTTGCGCCCGGCATAATGCGCCGCCAGCAAATCCACCGTGCGCGCAAACGGCCGCGGCTGCTTCAGCAGCGTGGTGATGTCGTAGAACAGGATGCCCGGCTTGGGATAATCCGGCACCTCGCGGATAAACGCCTTGAGCTCGTTGCCCATACCTGCCATGGATGTGGCCATCGGATGTGTTCGCCTTTCTTCAGTCCAGAATCACAAAGCCGGCGCCGGGCGCCGGCGGCGTTTCCCATTCCCGCCGCTCGACCCGCGTCACCCGCGCCCCCGGCGGGCCGGCACACAGCCGGTGGTGCAGTTGTTCCATATTCGCGGCCAAGCCCAGCGCCGCCACTTCCACCGCCCCATCCGGCCGGTTGCGCACCCATCCCTGCAGCCGCAACGGCCGGGCCAAACTCAGCACAAACGCCCGATACCCCACGCCTTGCACTCTTCCGTAGACCTCGAAGCGTGCCGCGACGGTCATTCCATGCATTGTAATCGCCGTTTCCATTTTGCGGTTTTTGTAAGCGAAACCCTCCTCCGGCGCATCTAAGAGAACGTGGGCCAGCTTCGTCAGGCGATGCAGCGCGCACGGGCGCTGCGGCCGTCCCAGCTCCGCGCCG
>JAKAOE010000030.1 GCA_021823305.1 Acidobacteriota bacterium | reverse complement strand
GGCGGGGTCGACGCCACGGATATCGCGAATTTCGGGCAAGGTCACCGGCTGGCGATAGGCGATGACGGCGAGCGTCTCGAGCGCGGCGAGGGAGAGGCGCACCTTGGGCTTGAGGCTCTTGAGAAAGAGGCGGACGGTCTCATGGTGCTGCGGCTTGGTGGCGATGCGGTAGCCGCCGGCGAGGGCGCGCAGTTCGACGCCGGAATCGTCGCCGGCGAAACGCGCCGCCAGCGCGCGCAGCGCCGCCTCCACGGCGGCGAGCTCGACGCCGAGGGCGCGCGCCATTTGCGCCGCGGTGGCGGGCTCGTCGGCGGCGTAGATAATGGCTTCGACCGCGCCCAGCAGGGCGGCGGCGGAGGCGGCGGCCGGATCGGGGGCCGGCGCGACGGCGGGCGGATCATCGCCGGGCAGGAGCGGGGCGCTCACAGCACCTCCCCGGCGGCGGAGAAATCGGCCCACGCCTGGTGGAAGCGGGGATGGCGCTTGAGCAGGATTTCGCCGAAGGGGCGATCCTGGCGCAGCAGCGCGACGTGCAGGCGGACCAGTTCGAGCACGGCGAGGAAGGCGGCCAGCAGGGCGCCGCGGGTGGAAGCGCGCTGCAACAGGGGCCGCACCGAGACCGGCGCCTCGGTGGCGGACAGCAGGCGGTGAATGTGGTCCATCATGTCGCGCACGCTGACTTCGGTATCGCGCCCGATCTCCAACTGGGGACGCTCCTGCAGCCGCTGCAGGACCTGGCGGAAGGTGGCGACCAGATCGTGCACGCCCACCGCCAGCTCGCCGGGTTCGCCGGCGTCGAGATCGCCGACCACCGCACCCCAAGCGGGGCGCGACCAGCTCGCCTCCTCCAGGCGCTGGCGCTCGTGCAACTGGGCGGCGGCCTTCTGAAAGGCCTCGTGCTCGAGCAGGCGTTGCACCAACTCCT
This sequence comes from Acidobacteriota bacterium, assembly GCA_021823305.1. GTDB lineage: Bacteria > Acidobacteriota > Terriglobia > Terriglobales > SCQP01 > SCQP01. Next base: position 9,303 of record JAKAOE010000030.1, on the reverse strand, counting down.
CGCGCGGGTCCACAGCGGTTTCGCCCGGCAGCAGGGGCTCGGCCGGGAGCATCATCTTGCTCTTGATCTGGATGAGCGTCGCCGCCACTACAAGAAATTCAGCCGCGACCTCGACGTCGAGATCATGCAGGCCGGCGATGTAGGCGAGGTACTGGGTGGTGATTTGGGCGATAGGAATGTCGTAGATATTGATGTTCTGGCGGCGGATCAGATCAAGCAGGAGATCGAACGGACCCTCGTAGAGCTGGCCGATCTGCACCAGGAAGGGAGAGCCTTCCGAGTGGGTGGCGGCCTGATGGCTAGCGGGCCCGGACATGCAGAAATCCTGCGATTAACGTCATAAAACTAGCGGCGCTAGCGTTGTTTAGCCAATTGATGGTTGCACGCCAGCGCAAGATGAAACAGCATACCATTGTGAGTACAGGCCAGCAATTCGCCTGCCGCGGGGGCTGGGGTGGGTAACCTGGACCGGAGGGCAAGCGTTGTTGAATGTGTATGCTGGCGACTGCCGCGACCATGACGCTGCCGTACCGCGCCGCTCCAATCGAAGACGCGGACTTGCCGCTGGTGCAACGGATCCAGAACGGCGACGGGGCGGCGTTCGAGGAGTTGTACGCGCGCTACCAGCAGCCGATCACGCGCATGGTGGCGAACATCGTGCGCAACCCGGAGGCAGTGCCGGACCTGGTGCAGGAGATTTTCACCAAGGTCTACTTCGCGATGGAGGGCTTTACCCCGGGGCTGCCATTCCGGCCGTGGTTATATCGCGTTGCCACGAATTATTGTGTAGACTACCTGCGAAAGCGGAAGCGCCAACCACCACAAGTCTCGACCACCGGGGAATCGGGCGAGGAACAGGAGTGGTTGGTGCAGGACAATACGGCGAGCGTGCTGCAGCGGCTGGTGTCGAGCGACCTGGCGGGGAAGCTGCTGTTGGGGCTGAAGCCGCGGGACCGGATGCTGCTGGTGATGAAGGAGATGCAGGAGATGTCGCTGGAGGAGATCGGGCAGGTCACTCACATGGGCGTCTCGGCGGTGAAGGTGGCGCTGTTCCGGGCGCGCAAGCGCATGCTGAACCAATACCAGAGCCGGTATCTGCACAACGGCCGCGGCGGCCGTGCGGCGGGCGCAGCGGCCCGTCCGGAGGAGGATGCCTCCCATGATGCGTAGCCACAAGCAATGCGAAGCGACGCGGGCGGCGCTGGAAGCACGGGCGGCGCTGGACCGGCAGGGGCAGCAGCATCTGGCGGGGTGCGCGCGGTGCACGGAGTTCGCGCAACTGCAGGCGTGGTCGCGACAGGTTTTGGAAGCGGGCGAGGTGGTGGCGACGCCACCGCTGATGAGCGCGGTGTGGGCCTCGATCCATCGCGCCTCGGAGCAAGCGTGGGATTCGGCGCTGACGCGCAGCTTCCGCTACCTGCTGCCGTACATGGTGGCGGTGGTGGCGCTGGTGCTACTGGCGGGGGGGCTGCTGACCAACCATGGGGCGCCGACGCCGGTGCAGGCGGCGAGCACGGCGTTTTCGGTGTTGAACCAGCCGGAGTCGTCCGCGGCAGCGGGGGTGATGACGCTGGCCAACCTGCCGTCGCAGGATACGGCGCACATCTTCGGGGTGCACCGGCAGTAAGCGAACGCCATGGGGAAACGGATTCACAGCACGCTGATTCTGGTGGTGGTCTTCGGCCTGGGGCTGGCCACGGGGGTGGCGGGCATGGTATGGGCCTGGCCCGGGGTGCGCGACCACCTGATGCCGCATCACCGGCAGACATTCGTCCAGTACCTGCAGCGGACGCTGAATCTTTCGGCGACGCAAGTGCCGCAGGTGGAAGCGGTGCTGAAAGACACGCGGCAGCGCCGGCACGCGGTGCACCTGCAGTTCGTGCCGCAGTACACCACGCTGTGCGAGAGCTTCCTGACGGTGTCGCAGAAAGAGCGGGCGATCTTCGCGCCGACGCTGCAACAGGAGTTGGGCAAACTGCAGGCGATCCTGACGCCGGCGCAGTGGCAGAAGTTCCAGGCGCAGCGCGCGGCGGCGGCGAAGAAGTATCCGCCGCGCAAGCCCGATCTTTGCCGCCACCTGCCGCCGTTGCCGGCCAAGCCGGCGGGGACGCAGAAACCGAAGTAGGCGCGGCGCGGGGTTGCGGGCGGGTGCGGCGCGATATAATAGGCTGATTTGAGGCGTTTTCCAGCCGTCCGAGGCCGCGTCCGCGGCCGGAGGCGCGGCGCGGCCGACGGGCCGCAGGCGGAGAACCGAGGACGTAGCGATGCTCAACTTTTTTCGCCGGCGCGACCTTGTGGTCCGCCTGATGCTGGGTGGCTTTCTGGTGCTGGTCTGCGTGGCGATGGTGATGTTCCTCATCCCCAGCGGCGGCACGAACGACACCACCACGCCCATCTACCAGCAAACCGTGGCCACGGTGAACGGCGTGGCGATCACCGGCGGCGACTTCAACGCCGAGCTGACGCGGGTGGAAGGCGGGCAGCCGGTGCCGCCGTCGGTGCTGCCGATGCTGGGCCAGCAGGTGCTGCAGACGCTGGTGGCGCGGCAGGCGCTGGCGGACGAGGCGCAGACGCTGGGCTATACGCCCACCACGGGCGACATCGTGGCGGCGGCGCGGCAGCAGGTGCCGGAACTGTACCCCAACGGCAAGTACGTCGGCGACGCGCAGGCCTCGCAGATGATTTCGCAAATGCAGATGACGCTGCCGGAGTTCGAGGCGCAACTGCGGCAGGGGCTGCTGATCAACCGGGTGTATGGGCTGGTCACCGACCCGGTGCGGGTGAGCCCGGCGGCGGTGCGGCGGCAGTTCGAACAGAACAACGAGAAGGCGGTGTTCGCCTACACCACGCTGAACCCGGTGACGCTGCAGAGCCAGGTGCGGGTGACGCCGGCGGCGCTGGCGGCGTACTACAAGGCGCACCAGGCCAACTACAACTCGCCGGAACGGCGCAAGATCGAAGTGCTGCTGGCCAACGAGGCGATGATCGCGGCGCAGATTCCGGTCACCGACGCGGCGGTGCACCGCTACTACGAGGCCAACATCGCCACCTACACGCATCCGGAAGAGGTGAAGGTGGCGCACATCCTGCTGAAATATCCGAGCACCAACCCGACGGCCGACCAGATCGCCGCCACCAAGCGGCGGGCGGAGGCGGTGCTGAAGCAGGTGCAGGCGAACCCGAAGAATTTCGCGGCACTGGCGAAGAAATACTCGCAGGACGACGCCTCGGCGGCGCAAGGGGGCGAGCTGGGCTTCATCCAGCGCAACCAGACGGTGGCCAACTTCGAGAAGGTGGCGTTCAGCCTGCCGGTGGGCCAGATCAGCGGGCTGGTGCAGACCGAGTACGGGTTCCACATCATCAAGGTGGAGGCGCACCAGCAGGCGTACGTGCAATCGGAGGCGTCGGTGCACGACCAGATCGTCGCGAAGCTGCAGCGCGACCAGGCAACCGACCGGACGCAGCAACTGATCAACCAGGCGGCGACGCTGGCGCAGACGACGCCGCTGGCGCAGGTGGCGCAGAAGCTGGGGCTGGAGTACTTCGCCACCCAGCCGCTGAGCCGCACCGATCCGGTAACCGGGATCGGGGTGAACCCGGACTTCGCCAGCGCGGTGTTTTCCACCAGCGCGGGCGGGGTGACGCCGCCGGTGCAGGTGGCGCAGGGTTTCGCGCTGGCCAAGGTGGACGCGGTGATTCCGCCCGGGCCGCAGCCGCTGGCGGCGGTGCAGGACGCGGTGACGACGGACTTCAAGCAGGCGGAGGGGCAAAAGCTGGCTACAAGCGAGGCGGCGGCGCTGCAGGCGGCGGCGGTGAAGTCGGGGTTGAAGGCGGCGGCGGCGGCGCTGCGGCTGGCGGTGAAGACCAGCCCGGCGCTGACGCGCAGCGGGTCGCTGCCGGACGGCACCGCGATCTCGAGCATCGCCGCGACGCTGTTCGCGCTCAAGCCGGGCGCGGTGGCGCCGGTGGCGAGCGTAGGCGGCAACCAGATGGTGTACCAGTTGGTGTCGCTGCAGCAGCCGACGGACGCGGAATTCGCGGCGCAGCAGGCCAGCATCGAGCAGACGCTGCTGACCGACCGGCGCAATCAAGTGTTCACCGCCTACACCGACGCGCTCCTGCAGCAGCTGCAGAAAGCGGGCAAGGTGCACATCGACGACACGGTCTACCAGCGCATCCTGGGCGCGGCGGCGCCCGCCGGCGGGCCGACGGCGCCGCCGCCGCAGCCGCTGGGGCTGGGGTGAGGGGAGACAAGACTCCGGTCGGGATTCTGGGCGCCACCGGCGTGGTGGGGCAGCGGCTGCTGGCGCTGCTCGACCGGCATCCCTGGTTTGAGCCGGCGTGGCTGGCGGCCTCGGACCGCTCGGCGGGCAAGGCGTACGGCGAGGCGGCGCGCTGGCGGCTGAGCACGCCACTGCCGGAACGCTTCGCGCGGCTGCCGGTGTCGGCGGCGGAGCCGGCGGGCTGCCCGGCCAAGATCGTGTTCGCGGCGCTGGACGCGGCGCTGGCGCGCGAGCTGGAGCCGGCGTTCGCCGCCGCCGGGCACGCGGTGATCTCCAACTCCAGCGCGCTGCGGATGCAGGCGGACGTGCCGCTGGTGGTGCCGGAGTGCAACCCGGATCACCTGGCGCTGCTGGAACGGCAGCCGAGCTACGCGCGCAACGGCGGCTTCGCGGTGACCAACCCCAACTGCTCGACGGTGGGGCTGGTGATGGCGCTGGCGCCGCTAGAGCGGGCGTTCGGGATCGAGAGCGTGTTCGCGGTGACGCTGCAGGCGGTGTCGGGGGCGGGCTACCCCGGGGTGGCGTCGCTCGACATCCTGGGCAACGCGATTCCGTACATCGCGAACGAGGAAGAGAAGATGGAAGTGGAGGCGCAGAAGATCCTGGGGCGGCTGACGGCGGGCGGGATCGAGCCGGCGGATTTCCGCGTGTCGGCGCACTGCAACCGGGTAGGGGTGGTGGACGGGCACCTGGAGTCGGTGTCGGTGAAGCTGAAGCGGCGGGCCACGCAGGCGGAGGTGGCCGAGGCGCTGCGCGGCTTCCGCGGGCGGCCGCAGGAGCTGGAGCTGCCGAGCGCGCCGGCGGCGCCGGTGCTGGTGACCGAGGCGGCGGACCGGCCGCAGCCGCGGCTGGACAGCGAGGCGGGCGGCGGGATGGCGGCAGTGGTAGGGCGGCTGCGGCGGTGCGCGCTGCTGGACTACAAATTCAGCGTGCTGTCGCACAACACGCTGCGCGGAGCGGCGGGCGCGGCGCTGCTCAACGCCGAGCTGCTGCGGGCCGAAGGCCGGATCTGACGCCATGCCGACGTGCGCGGTGGTGATGAAGTTCGGCGGCACCTCGATGGAGGACGCGGCTGCGATCCGGCGGATGGCGGCGATCGTCGCCGACCGGGCGGCGGAGCGGCCGGTGGTGGTGGTGTCGGCGATGGCGAAGGTCACCGATCAGTTGGCGGAGCTGGCGCAGGCGGCGCTGAAGGGGGACCAGGAGACGGCGGGCGGGTTGCTGGCGGGGCTGCGGGAGCGGCACCTGGCCACGCTGGCGCAGCTGGCGGGGGACGGGGAGACGGCGGCGGCGATCGAGCACCTGCTGGGCGAGCTGGGCGACCTGGTGCGCGGGATCGCGGCGGTGGGCGAGCTCACCGGACGGACGCAGGACGCGGTGATGAGCTTCGGCGAGCGGCTATCGCCCCTGCTGGCGCGGGTGGCGCTACGGCAGGCGGGGGTGCGGGCGCAGCCGGTGGACGCGCGCCAGGTGATCGTCACCGACGAACAGTTCACGCACGCGCGGCCGCTCTACGCCGAAAGCCAGCGCCAGGTGGAGGAGCGGCTGATGCCGCTGCTGGCCGATGGCGCGACGCCGCTGCTGGGCGGCTTCCTGGCCGGCACGCGGCAGGGGGTGGGAACGACGCTGGGGCGGGGCGGGTCGGACTTTTCGGCGGCGATCCTGGGGGCGCTGCTGGGAGCGCAGCGGATCGAGATCTGGACCGACGTGGACGGGATGCTGACCGCCGACCCGCGGGTGTGCCCGGGGGCGCGGCGGATCAAGGCGATCTCGTTCCAGGAGGCGGCGGAGCTGGCCTACTTCGGGGCCAAGGTGCTGCATCCGGCGACGCTGCTGCCGGCGATGCACAGCGGCGTGCCGGTATGGGTGCTGAACTCGCGCGCCTGGCTGCCGGGGCCGCCGGACGGGGCGCGCACCGGCACGCGCATCGCTACCCGGGCACCCAGGACGCAAGCGCCGTTCAAGTGCATCTCGTGCAAGCGGCGGATCGTGGTGGTGGACGTGGTTTCGACCCGAATGCTGCAGGCGCACGGATTCCTGAAGGCGATCTGGGACGTGTTCGCGGAGCAGCGCTGCCCGGTGGACATGGTTTCGACCTCGGAGGTGAGCGTCTCGCTGACCATCGCCGACACGCGCGCGCTGCCGGAGATCGCCGACGCGCTGGGGAAGTTCGCCGACGTGCGCTGCGAGGGGCGGAAGGCGATCCTGTGCCTGGTGGGCGAGAATCTGCGCGACACGCCGGGTCTGGCGGGGCAGGTATTCGCGGCGCTGGGCGAGTTGAACGTGCGGATGATCTCGCAGGGGGCGTCGGAGATCAACATCGGGATGGTGGTGGACGACGACGACGTGCCGGAGGCGATGCGGCGGCTGCACGAGCGGTTCTTCAGCGATTTGGACGCGGCCGTGTTCGCGTAATGCTACAGTTCTGCTATGGCCGTGTCACCCGAACTGCTGGAGATTCTGGTCTGCCCGGACGATCACGCGCCGGTACGGCTGGTGCACGACGGCGCGGGCCTGAAGTGCGAGCGCTGCCACCGGGTTTATCCCATCCGTGACGACATCCCGGTGATGCTGATCGAGGAGGCCACCATCGAAGCCGCTGACGCGCCCAGGCGTGGATAACGTTCTCCCCACGCTGCCGGCGGGCGCGGGGGTGGCCGCCATCCGCCTGCGCAGCCTGGGGGATACGCTGCTGATGACGCCGGGGCTGCATGCGCTGAAGGGGTGGCGGCCGGATTTGCGGCTGGCGGCGGTGGTCGAGCCGGGGTTCGCGGCGCTACTCGAGGGCAACCCCGATTTCGAGGCGGTGATTCAAGCGCCGGCGGGCGCGGCGGGGCGTTGGCGGACGGCGCGAGCGCTGCGCGCGTTCGCGCCGGAGCTGGCGCTGGGGCTGCACGGCGGCAGCACCGCGGGCTGGCTGGCGCGGGCCTCGGGAGCGCGCGAGCGGGCGACGTTTTTGGGGCTGCGGAACGCCTGGGCGTACAACCGGCTGACGCCGCCCAAGCCGCCGGCGCCGGGACGCGCGGCGCTGCACACGGTGGAGCACGTGGCGTCGCTGCTCGAGGCGCTGGGGATGCCGGAACCGGCGGGCGGCCTGGGGCCGCTGCGGCTGTTCCCTTCCCCGGAAGCGCGGCGGCGGATGCGCGCGCGGCTGGCGGAGCGCGGCATCGGCGGCGGCTTCGCCTATCTAAGCCCGGAGGCGCGCGAGCCGGGGATGCGCTGGCCGGCGGAGCGGTTCGCGGCGCTGGCGGCGCGGCTGAAGGCGGAGCACGGGCTGGCCAGCGTCACGGCCAGCGCGGGCGCGGGGGTGGCGCTGGAAGGCGTGGAGCGCCTGGCGCAGACGACGGTGGAGGAGTTGGCGGCGCTGATCGCGGAGGCCGCGCTGGTGGTGGCCAACGACGGCGGGCCGGTGCATATCGCGGCGGCGCTGCGCGTTCCCGTGGTGGCGATTTATTCCAGCACGGTATTGGAGATCTGGTCGCCATGGCAGGCGCGAGCGCGTTGCCTGCAGCGAGCAAAACTGGACGAACTGGACCTGAACACGGCGCTGGCGGCGGCGGCAGAGGTGCTGGAGAGCTGAATGCGAGGAAGGGCTCGCAAATATCCGGCGGCGGGGCGCGGCGGCGCCGATACACTGAGATTGAGTAGCGATCCTGGAGGGCGACGGTATGGCGGACAAACTATCCATCGTGATGTATAGCGGCACGGCCGACAAATTCATTCCGCTCGGGGTGCTGAGCCAGGCGGCGGCGGCGATGGGCACGCAGGTGGAGATTTTCGTAACCGGATTCGCGCTGCGCGGATTCACCGAACAGAAGCAGGAGCTGCCCTTCCCGGCGGAGTTCGCGGCGCTGGCGCCGGCGCTGGGACACGGCATGCAGCAGGCAAAGGTCGCGAGTTGGGACAAGATGCTGCGGCAGGCCAAGGACCTGGGGGCGAAGATCCACGCCTGCTCGATGATGAGCGAGGTGATGGGACTGCAGCTGGGCGACTTCAACGACCTGGTGGACGACATGGTGGGCGCGGCCACGTTCCTCAAGGAGGCCGAGGGCGGGCAGGTGCTGTTCATTTAGCGGGAGACAGGGGGACATTCATGGCCAACGAAACAACCGCAGGCGGCGCGCGGACGGTGGTGGACGCGCGCGGATCGTCGTGCCCGGGGCCGATCACGGACCTGGCGCTGGCGTACCGGCGCGCCAGCAAGGGCGACGTGATCGAGCTGTGGGGCACGGACGCGGGGATGCCGCCGGACGTAAGGGCGTGGGCGGAGAAGACGCGCAACGAAGTGGTGTCCATCGAGACGCAGCCGGACAAGATCGTGGCGGTGGTGCGCATTTTAAACCGGTAGCGCGATGCAGCGGGTGGCGATCGTGGGCGCCGGCGCGGGAGCCACGATGCTGGCCAACGCGCTTGATCCGAGCCGGTTCGAGGTGACGGTCATCGGCGCCGCGGCGGAACACCTGTTCCAACCGGGGCTGCTGTACGTCGCCTTTCGCGGCGCATCGGCACGGCGGCTGGCGCGGCCGGAACGGCAACTGCTGCGGCGCAGCGTGCGGTTCGTGCAGGCGCGGGTGACGCGGATCGACCTGAACCGGCACCAGATCATCACCGCGGAGGGAACGCAGTTCGACTACGACACGGTGGTGATCGGCACCGGGGTGGTCACCGACCGGACGCAGATACCCGGGCTGGCGGCATGGGGCGAGCGCATCGGCGACTACCACTCGACGGTGGCCGAGGCGCAGAAGCTGTGGCGAACGCTCGAGGCGTTCGGCGGGGGGACGATCGCGCTGGGGCAGAGCACGCCGCTGATCAAGTGCCCGCCGTCGCCAATCGAGGGCATCCTGCTGACGGACGCGCTGCTGCGGCGGCGGGGATGGCGCGAGCGCAGCCGGCTGATCTTCCTCACGCCCTATCCGCGCCCGTATCCGGCGGAGGCGATGAACGCGATTCTGGAGCCGGTGCTGCGGGCGCGCGGGATCGAGGTCCGGACGGTGTTCGACGTGGACAAGGTGGACGC
>JAKAOE010000029.1:1567-10392 GCA_021823305.1 Acidobacteriota bacterium | reverse complement strand
CCTTGCGCTGCAGCTCTTCGATGGTGCGCTGCATGGAGGCGATCTTCAAGTCGCGTTCGGCGAGTTTGAGGCGCTGGGTCTCCTCGGCGTCTTTCTCGGCGCGGCCGCGGACTTCGGCGAGGCCCTCCTGGACGCGTTTTTGGACGGTGATTTCCAGCTCACGCGTCCTGTCGTCGAGTTCCCGCTGCCTCTTGAGGGCTTCGGCCTGGGCTGTTTGGGCTTCGAGGAGTTTCTGTTCGCGCTCGGCGAGGATGTCCTTGAGGCCGCTGAGTTCGCGGTCCTTCGATTGAATCTCCGAGGCGCTGGCGAGCCTTGCCCTTCGAGCTTCCTCGGCGGCGATGTTTTCGCGTTCGAGCTTGAGATGGTTATTCACCTCGTCGGCCACGCGCTGGTCGATAGTGCGGCTGGCCTCGGCGAGGGCAGCTTCCCGCTTGCGGAGGGTTTGTTCGTGTCGGGCGACCTCCGCGTCCTTCCGCGCGAGTTGCGTCTGGTACTCCGCGCGGGCGGCAGCGACGAGGGGAGCGGCCAGGGACTCTGTCAGTGGAATCTCGGTTTTACATTTAGGGCAAATGATGATGGGGTCGGTCGGCGCGGTCATTTCAGGCTCCGGCGGATTGGATGGTGCTCTTTGTTGGGGGCGCCGCTGGAGCGTCGCCGCCCGCAAGCAGGGTCGTGAGGTCGGTTGCGACGAGGAAGCGGGCAGGGTTGGGTTCGCCGGCGGCGGCGAGGGCGGCGAAGTGGGCTTGGCCGCATTTGATCTTGGCCGACTCGGTTTCGCGTAGGTCGGCGGCGAAGGCGGAGCCTTTGGTCTCGACCACGAAGTAGAGGCGCTCCTCGCCGTCGCGGTCGATCAGGACGGCCCAGTCGGGGTTGTAGTCTCCCAGTGGTGTCGGGATCTTGAACCAGAGTGGGAGCTTGGCGTAGACCTTGACGGCTTCGTTCTTTTCGAGCTGCTCGGCGAAGCGGGCTTCGACGTCAGATTGGTAAATGACGTCCTCGTAGACGGCGCGTTTCGCGGGCAGCATGGTCTTGATGTAGCCGATCAGCTCCTCGGTGCGGAAGAGCTCCTGGGCGTAGCAGTCGCCGCTTCCGAGGCGCTGGTACTTGATGCCGTCCACGATGAAGGTGCGCTTGGTGCGGTTGATGGCCTCGGCGGCGAGGCGGATGAATTCGGCGGGGTTGCGGAGGAAGCCGTCGAGGCGGCCGCTTTCGGTGAGGATGCGGGCGAGGCTGCGGCGGGTGAGCTGGGTGCGGTTTTGGAGCTCGGTGAGGATGTCGGGCAGTGCGACGTCGGTTTCGTCGAGGGGCAGGGAGGCCTCGGAGAGGACGTCGGTGGCGGAGACACCGGATTCTTCGATCTTGATGCCGGCCACGGTCCAGTGGAGGCGGGTGGAGGGGACGCTGGGCGCGTCGGCCAGAGCTTGGCGGCAAGCCGCGACCAGGCCCTGGTTGTCGAAGTGGACGCGGTAGGTGGTTTTGTGCTTGACGCGATCCCAGAGGGCCTTGAACTCGGGGCTGTCGAGCACGGCTTGGCGCGGGCGAACGGTGCGGCGCTCGTCGGCGTTCTTGATCTCGATGCTGCCGGCGACGCGCTTCAGGATGTTTTCGATCTGGGCGGCGGCGGGTTGGAGGTGCGGCGGGATTTCGAGCGAGCCGTCACGCAGGGCGGTACGGAGGGGTTGTTGGACTTGGCCCGAAGCGGAGACGTAGCCCTTTTCGTGGAAGAACTCCCAGAGCTTCTTGGACTCGTCGTAGCCGAGGGGGATGGGGGCGCCGGCGAGGCCGGGGACTTCGACGCCGGCGAAAACGTGGTTCTTGAGGACGCCGAAACGGACGCCGGCGTCGGTGAGCTCGTGCTGGAGGCTGCTTGCGAACTGCTCGAAGGACTCGGTGGCCACGACGGTGAGCGTGTTGACGGCCGGGCCGCGGACGCGCTCGCCCTCCTGGTTGACGGCGAGGCGGAGGCCGCGGCCGATGGTTTGCCTGCGGTCGGTCTCGGAGCCCATTTCGCGGAGGGTGCAGATTTGGAAGACGTTGGGGTTGTCCCAGCCTTCGCGGAGGGCGGAGTGGGAGAAGATGAATTTCAGCGGGTTGTCGAGGCTCAGCAGGCGCTCCTTGTCGCGCATGATGAGCGCGTAGGTGTCGTCGTCGGCTTTGGTCTCGCCGCTGGTGTCCTTTTCCCGCTTGGTGGCACGGTCGATGGAGAAGTAGCCGCCGTGGGCGGCGGCGGCCGCGTCCGGGGTTGCCTTGGCGAGCCGGGCGTATTCCTGCTCGAACATGAGGGCGTATTCGCCAGGGAGCGCCGCGCCGCCGGAGTCGTAGCGACGGTATTTGTCGACGCGGTCGATGAAGAACAGGGTGAGGACCTTGAGGCCCTGGGGTGTAAGCCGGCGCTCCTTTTCGAGGTGCTCGCGGGTGGTGCGGCGGATGAGTTGGCGGTTGAGAGCGGTCTGGTCGGGGCCGCCGAAGCTCTCGCCGGGTTTGAGCCAGGTCTGTTGGCCAGGGATCAGGAGTTCGAGTTGCTCGCGGCCGGGTATGGCGACGATCTCGCCGATGCGGCAATTTTCGTAGAGATCGCGGCGGGCGAGGTCGCGGAGGTCTTCGCCGCCGCGGACGGTGAAGGCTTTGCGGGCGGCGCCGGAGGCGGGCTCGGCATCGAGCTCGACCTTGGCGGAGACGCCAGTGCGGCGGGCGGAGATGGAGGCGACCTTGACGTAGGGTTTGTTGTGGCCGGATTCGAGGGTGGCGGCGGCGACCTCGATCTGTTTGACCAGTCCGCGCTCGTAGGCTTCGACGGGGCCGAGGCGGTAGATGGGGTGGTGGATGTGGAGGTGGGTGGCGGAGTAGCGGAGGGTGCAGAGCGGCTGCATGGCGCGGAGGGCCTCGCGGCCGCGGCCTTCGAGGCCGCCATCGACCTTCTGCGGCTCGTCCACGATGAGGATGGGGCGGGTGGCGCGGATGAGGTCGATGGGGCTCTGCCCGCTGACCTTTTCGCTCTCTTTGTAAAGGTTGTTGACGTCCTTCTTGTTGATGGCGCCGACGGTGACGACCATGATCTGGATGGACGCGGAGACGGCGAAGTTGCGGACCTCGCCGAGATTGGCGGAGTCGTAGACGAAGTAGTTGGCGGGGGCGAAGTAGAGGGAGCGGAAGTGGTCTTCGGTGATCTGGAGAGTCTTGTAAACGCCCTCGCGGATAGCGACCGAGGGGACGACGATGATGAATTTGGTGAAGCCGTAGCGGTGGTTGAGCTCGAAGATGGTGCGGAGGTAGACGTAGGTCTTGCCGGTGCCGGTCTCCATTTCGACGGTGAAGTCGGGCGGAGATTCGAGGGATTCGGAGCGCGGGAGACCGTGGCGGAGTTGGACGGCGTTGAGGTTGGCGAGGAGCTCCTCCTCAAGGAGGCGGAGTCTGTTGCCGATGCCGAGCGAGCCCTGGTAGAAGCCGAACGCGGCTTGTTTGGGGGAGACGGTGAACTCGGCGCGGCTGGACTCCTGGCCACGGAACAGGTCGCAGGCGGCGGCAATGGCGTCGCGCTGATAGTCAAGATTGGCGTCGAATTGGAGCTTCATGGCTTCGGCGGCCGTTTGGCTCGGGAGCGCTGCTTGGCGGGCTTGGCGGGCGCCGGGAGAGCCTGGCGGAGGGCTCGCTCGGCCTCGGCTTCGAGCAGGGCGCGGCGTTTGGCGGCGAAGGCCTCGTATTCGGCCTCGGCGCGGGCGTCGGACTGGGCGTTGGTGAGGCGGCCGATGCCGCGGAGAACGCCGCGCTCGTTGAAGCGCAGGAAGTCGTCGAGCTTGGACTCCCAGTCGGCGAGGAAGACCTGCTTGCGGCGGCGGGCCTGATCCTCGGCGAAATCGAGCCACATGGTCACGATGCGGTTGAGCTCGGAGATTTCGGGGCGGCTGAGGTAGTTCTTGGCGGTGGTGACGTCGGACTTGCGCACGGCGGCGCCATGCCACGAAGTCAGGCCCATGTTGGGGCGGCTGCGGTTGGCGCGGGCGGCGATGAGCTCGGGGGCGGTGTGGCCGGTGGAAGCGAAGTGGAGCTTGTTCTGGATGGTTTGGAAAAAGCGGGCGGTATCGGCGCGGGCGGGATCGTAGTCGGCGGCGAGGGCGAAGATCTCGCGAACGCGGAGGTACATGCGGCGCTCGCTGGCGCGGATGTCGCGGATGCGCTCGAGCAGTTCGTCGAAATAATCGGGAACGCCGGCGCCGGCGACGGGAGGATTCTTGAGACGCTCGTCGTCGAGGGTGAAGCCCTTGAGCAGGTACTCGCGCAGGCGCTCGGTGGCCCAGCGGCGGAACTGGGCGCCGCGGGGCGAGCGGACACGGTAACCAACGGCGAGGATGGCGTCGAGGTTGTAGTGCTCGATCTCGCGCGCGACGTCGCGTCCGCCCTCGCGGCGAACTATCCGGAATTTCCGGATGGTTGCGGCGGGGTCAATCTCGCCCTCCTGGATGAGGTTGGCGATGTGCTCGTTGACGGTGCGAACGTCCTTGCCGTACAGCTCGGCGATTAGGGCCTGGGTGAGCCAGAGGGTCTCTTCGGCGAAGCGGCATTCGACGCGGGTGCGGCCGTCCTCGGTCTGGTAGAGGATGATTTCGCCGGCGGGCATCAGATGCTCCGGAGGTTTGCGTCCTGGAAGCCGTGCTGGCGGAGGACGGCGACCAGGTTGGTCTTGGCGACGTCATCGGCGAAGGCGCTGTCACGGAAAACGGCGGTGGGCTCGCCGGCGGGCTGGAGCTCGTCGCGCCAGGCGGCGATGCCGAGCGCGAGGGGCTCGACGCCGGCTGCGGCGATGGCGGGGTCGAGGCAGGCGAAGAGCGTGCCGGCGCCGACGCTATGTACGGTTTTGCTGGCAATTTCGCGGGCGGCGATGGGGAGGCACGGATCGAGATTTAAGCGGAGGAGGATTTCGTAGAGGATGTCCTGCTCGGAGCGGTCGAGCTTGAGATGTTCGACGGATTGCTGGATCGCTTCGGAGATTTCGCCGGAGTCGGGGGGCCACGGGCGAATGTTGCTGCTGTCGAGCCTGAACGAGCGGAAGCCGAGGTCGCCATGGAAGAGCGGGTTTTCGGCGCGGACCTTTTCGCCGGCGCGGCGGAGGCGCTCGCGGCAGATGTCGGCGATGGTTTGGAATTTCCCGCCAGTGGGTAGGGGCTCGGGGATCTGCACGAGCACAGAGCGCCGATCTTGGTTGTCCGCGGCGTTTTGGCGGTAGGCGGCGTCCAGAGTTGGGCCGGAACCGGCAAAGAAATCCAAAACGATGGCGGGGCCTGGAGAGGCCGCGATCTGTAGCATGCGCCGGATGAGGCGCGTCGGCTTTAGCGTCTGGAGAACCGACGCCGAGTTTTGGAACTCCACCAGTCCCAGGAGCTCCTTCTTGGCTTCGTGTGTGCTGCCGACGTCGCTGTGCCTCCACAGGGTCTGCGGCACTATGCCCGGCTTTACCTCCGTCAGGAAGCGCTTAATGGCCGGCGTGTTGTTTCCGTCCTCGCCCCACCAGATTCGGTTCTCGCGATTGAGTCTCAGGAATTTCGGTTGGCTTACGCGCCAGTACGAGCCGGGGGGCGGCCCTTCGATTACCCGCCCGGAGGGGCAGGTGATGGTGTAGATGCCCTTGCTGTAATAGTTGCGAGCTTGGAGCGCGCCCGCCTTCCACGGGCCGCGTGGGTCGTGATCGGGATTGCTGTAGCGTGCCTGCATTGCGCCGGTTCGGGGGAGGAGCGCCGGTGCCCAGTGCGTGGCCAGCCGCGCGTAGGCGAGGACGTAGTCGTGGTCTTGGGAGAAGTTGCGCGCGGAATTTTTGGGTGAATATACCTTTTGCCAGATGACGGCGGCGATAAAATTCTCTGGCCCGAATATCTCGTCCATGAGCAGGCGGAGGTTGGCGACTTCGTGGTCGTCGATGGAGACGAAGATGGCGCCGTCGTCGCTTAGCAGTTGGCGGGCGAGGAAGAGGCGGGGGTACATCATGTTGAGCCAGTCGGTGTGGAAGCGGCCGCTGGACTCGGGGTTGTTGGTGAGCTTGGCGCCGGCCTCGCGGGTCTGTCCGGTGAGCTCGAGGTAGTTCTTGAGGCTGTCGCGGAAGTTATCGGGGTAGATGAAGTCCTTGCCGGTGTTGTAGGGCGGGTCGATGTAGATGAGCTTGACCTTGCCGGCGAAGGGGCCTTGGAGGAGCTTGAGAACCTCGAGGTTGTCGCCCTCGATCATGAGGTTTTTGGTGTTTTCCCAGTCCACCGACTGGGCGGGGTCGGGGCGGAGGGTGGCGGCGGAAGGGGTGAGGGCGAGGTGGCGGGCGGCGCGCTTGCCGTTCCAGTTGAGGCCGTAGCGTTCGGGGCGGTCATCGACGGCGCCGCCGAGGAGCTGGCGGAGTGCGTCGAAGTCTATCCTCCCCTCGCGGAAGGCGGAGGGGAAGAGGGCGCGGAGGTGGTCGAGGTTTTCGGCGGTAAGCGGCGTCGGGCCGGCGTTGGGGTCGGGGGCGAGGATGGGCTTTAGCGACATAGGGCCTCGCGGGTGGCGGCGAGTTCCGATTGTAACTGCTGGAGGCGCCGATTGGTCTCGGCGAGCGAGGCGATGCGCGTTTCTTTTTTGGCCTGGGCGCGGAGGCGGGCGATTTCGCTCTCGATGCGGACGGGCTCGGCGAGGCGGCGGACTTGGGCGGTCCAGCCGGCGTAGACGGTGGCGAGCGAGTCGCGGTTCTGGAGGGCGAGGGCGAGGGAGGGGAGCCAGGCGGCGGTGACGGGGTCGCCGGCGAGGCCGCAGGCGGCTTCGCGGAGGGAGATGGATAGAGATTGGCTCCGCCGGACCAGCGCGACGGCGGGGTAGGGCACGGCGCGGTGCAGGCGCTCGGTTGCGGAGGGCTTGACGTCCGGGCGGAGGTCGAGGCTGAGGATTTGAATTTCGGGGGCGTCGGGGCGGGCGGCGATGGCGCAGGTTTCCGGCTTGAGGACGGCGAGCCAGCGGAGTTCCTCGGCGGCATCGGCGAGGGCGGCGCGCAGGGGCTCGGGCCAGAGCGTCTTGGGGATGCGGCGGTCTATGCGGCAGGCCGACGGGAGGCCGAGCGCGGCGAGCGCGGCTTCGGCGGTCATTCCGGGAGCACCGCGAGGAGGGCGAGGACTTCGAAGTCGTTTTCGCCGGCGACGGAGCCGGGGAGGGCGTGCGTGCCGCCGGGTTGGAACAGGCTGGCGAGAGCGCGCTCCTCGCCGCGGCCGGAGACGGAGGCGATGGCGGCGCTGAGCTGGCGGCGGGGCGCGCGCATATCCTCGCCGCCCCGGTTGGCGCGGTCGAGGTCCGCGCAGGCCTCGGGGTCGGGCGCGTCCTGCCCGGCGCAGGCGAGCTTGAGGCCGTCGAGGATGGTTTTGGTCTGCGTGTACGGGAGGAGGACGGATGCGTCGGGCCCAACGTGGGCCAAGTAATAGGGCGCGAGGGGATAGTCGTCTTCGAATTTGGGTGTCGAGGTGGCGTTTTCCTCGGCACGGAGAAGGAAGAGAGCGCCGGGGGGCAGGCGTGAGCCGGCATTGGCGCGGACGGCGGCTTGCAGGCCTAGCGGCGCGAATTCGAGGCTGCCGGGATGGGCCTTGCGGTAAGCGGCGAGATCGAGGCGGAAGTCGGCGAAGGTTAGATCGGTGATGGATACGCCGCCGCCGAGATCCTCGAGGTCGATGACGGCGTCCTGCAGGCGGAGGAGCTGCTTGCGGCGGTACTCGAGATCGTTCATCTCGCCGGCGGATTGTTCCTCGATGATGTTCTCCTCGCCGGTGGCGGAGATGTCGAGGAGCTTCATCTTGCCGCTGACGCGGCGCTCGAGGTTGATGTATTCGTCGAGCTCGAGGTTGGGCCAGAAATTGACGAGCTGGATGGAGTGATTGGGGGAGCCGATGCGGTCGATGCGGCCGAACCGCTGGATGATGCGGACGGGGTTCCAGTGAATGTCGTAGTTGACGAGGTAGTCGCAGTCCTGGAGGTTCTGACCCTCGCTGATGCAGTCGGTGGCGATGAGGAGGTCTATTTCGGGCTCGTTCGCCAGGGCGGCCGGGCGCTCCTTCGAGCGCGGGGAGAACGCGGTCAGGATGGAGGCGAGATCGCGGCGGAGCTTGGGGACGGTGGTCTGGTTGCCGGTGTCGCCGCCGGTGACGAGCGCGGAGTGGAGGCCGAGCTGATGCTGCGCCCAGGGGGCGAGCTCGCGGTAGAGGTAGTCGGCGGTTTCGGCGAAGGCGGTGAAGACGAGGAGCTTGCGATTGCCGGGGTTGAGCGGAGTTTGCACTTTTTCGGCGATGACGCGGCGGAGCTGTTCGAGCTTGGCGTCACGCGCCGCGGTGACCTGGCCCGCGGAGGCGGCCAGGGCGCGGAGGCGGTCGCGGTCCTCGCGCAGTTCCTGCCCCCAGCGGGCGAGGTCGAGATCGCGGAGGAGGACGCGAACCTTGGTGCCGACCAGGAGGGGTTCGAAGCGGGGATCGTCGACGTCGACGCCGGCGATGTTGAGCTCGTCGATGGCACCGTCGCCGGAGTCGATCTTGGCGAGCGCGGATTCGACGTCTTGAAGCTGGCGGCCGACGGTGAGCGCGAAGGACGACACGGCGCTCTCCATCCGTTTGAGGGTGTTGACGCGAAGGAGATGAACGAGGCTTTCTTCGCGGTCGACCTGCCTGAAGAGGGTTTGCCCGCCGGGGATCCTGGTGCTGTACTTGGCGTCGTACTCCGCCTTCTTGTGCTCGATCAGGTACTTCATGGGTGCGTAGACGGCGAGGTGGAGGCGGCGGATTTCGTTGTTGATTTCCTTGATCGGGCGGAATTCACCGCTGCGGTCGACGTCGGGAGATCGG
>JAKAOE010000029.1:0-1557 GCA_021823305.1 Acidobacteriota bacterium | reverse complement strand
AACTGGAGCTGGGCCTGGCGGATGGTACGGTCGAGGCTGGGGATGCCGTGGTCGCGTAGAGCGTGGTCGTCGCCTTCGGTGATGAAGGAGAGCTGGTTCTTCAGGTCGGTGAGGCGGTTGTTGACCGGGGTGGCGGAGAGCATGAGGACGCGGGTCTTGACGCCGGCGCGGATGATCTGGCTCATCAGGCGCGAGTAGCGAGTCTCGCGCCCGCTGGGTTTATTGCGAAAGTTGTGGGACTCGTCAATGACGACGAGGTCGTAGTTGCCCCAGTTGAGGTGGGCGAGGTTGATGTCGCCCGACATGCCGGAGTCGCGGGAAAGGTCGGTGTGATTCAGGACATCGTAGTTGAAGCGGTCGGCGGAAAGGAAGTTGCGCTGATCGTTGGACTTATAGAGGGTCCAGTTGTCGCGGAGACGCTTGGGGCAGAGGACCAGGACGCGCAGGTTGCGGAGCTCGAAGGTTTTGATGATCGCGAGAGCCTCGAATGTCTTGCCCAGGCCTACGCTGTCGGCGATGATGCAGCCGCCGAGGCGATCGAGCTTCTCGAGCGCGCCGAAGACGCCGTCGCGCTGGAAGCGGTAGAGCTTGCGCCAGACGGCGGTGTCGCGGATGCCGGTGGCGGGGTCGGCGAGGCGGTCGGGGTCGGGCGCGGTTCCGGGGCCGAGCAGGTGGTGCAGGACGAGGTGGTAGAGCAGCGACGGGGACTGCGGAGCGGCGAGGGCGTCGAGGGCTTGGAGGATGGGTGGCGCTGAGGCTTGGGCCGGGCAGTGGTCCCAGAGGTGGGCGAACCATTGGGCGAGGCCGGCCGCCTCCGTGGTGTCGGCGGTGGCGTGGATCATGCCGTGGTGGTCGCCGGGCGTGATGCCGAGGCCGCTGGTGGTGAAGGCGCAGTCGCCGCTAATGGCGTGGTCACCGGTGAGGATGAGCGACTGGGCGAGCGGTTTGGCCGTGGCTCTGAGTTCGGCGGTCTGGCGGAGCCAGGCCGCGCATTTGCGGGCAAGCCAGGGCTGGCGGAGTTGGTTGCGTGCGGGGCGGTCGGCCTCGGCACCGCTGAGGTGTTGCTCGGCACCGGGAGCAAGGGCGAGGCGGGCTTTAGCGAGCGCCGCCAGTTCGGGCATGAGAGCTTCGAAGGCGAAGAGGGAGAATTGCCCGGTGGCGAGGTCGAGGCTGGCGGCTGGGCCTAGATCGCGGCGCAGGCGGTCGAGGACGCGGTCGGTGCCGACGTTGGGGAGGAGGAGCATCGGGAAAGGCCATTATGCGCCTGCGCGGGGGGGGTGGATCACCCAGCCTTATCGCGGTGCGGGGGGCTCGAACGGCAGGCCTTGCGCGGCGTCGTCGAGAGGGGAGGCGGACGCGGGAACAGGTGTCGTTCAGCCCGCGGGGAGTAACTTCCTCGACGAGATAGGTGCGCTGGCGCAGGTGGGCGATGGCGCCGGGCTGCGGGGCTGGCGTGGGGGCAGCTGCGGGGGAGTTGTACAGGAGGGAGGGGAGGGAGTCATTTGTTGGTGGCGAGGCTCCAGGGACGATCTGGCGCGGAAAGGGGGCGAGCACGCG
>JAKAOE010000028.1 GCA_021823305.1 Acidobacteriota bacterium | reverse complement strand
CAGGCAGGCATCGGGAATGTTTATCACCCCCCGCTCAACTTGCGCCCGCTCGGGCAGGCGTCCCCCTCGCGCTCGATGTCGGCACGGCCGGCGACGGCTCGTGCGCCGCAGGTTTCGCCGCCCCGGCTGTGGGCGCCGCTGGCGCAGACCCAGGCGCGGCTCGCCGCCTCGCCGCTGCGCTACCAGGGGGCGTGCCCGGCGCAGATTCGCCTCACCGCGACGCTGATTTCGAGCCGGGCTGGAACGCTGTTTTACCGGCTGCAGTACGGCGGACGGCCCCTTGGCCCGGTGTATCGCCTGCAGTTCAACGCCGCCGGGCAACGCAGCTTCACCACCCTCTGGACACTGCCGCGAGCGGGCGCCTATTGGGCGCGGATCGCCATCACGTCGCCCATCATCGCTTACTCCAACGTGGTCACCGTGCAGTCCGCCTGCCATTGAAACGGACTGCCGTAAAAATGCTGAAACCAAAGGAGGCCGTCGTATGGATTCACTTCTGCTGGCGTTATGGGGCTTGTTGGGTCAGACGCCCAAGCCCAAACCGCCGGGCAAGCCGGCGCACGCCGCCTACAATGCGCAGAGCCTCAAACATCCGCGCGGCGGCGTGGCGCCGAAGCCGGGCGCCATGGTCATGGACAAAGGCGCTTCCAAGCGGGCCGCGACGGGCTACAGCAAATCGGCCAACGCCATGGCCAACAAAGGCCTGCATAAGGCCTTCAACAAATCACTGCTGAAGACCTACACGAAGCCCTATGCCAAGACGGGAATTAAACACTATGAGTTCTAAAAGGCTGGCATAGATGGCGCGCCAAACTGGGGCGACCGCGGTCCTGCCGGCGCTTCACGCCGGCTGGCTGGAGGCTCTGTTCGAGGGGCCGATTCCGGCTGAAACCCGTGCCACTTGCGCGGATTGCGCCATGCTGGCCAAGCCCGGAGATGCCGCCCCGGACGACGGCCGTTTGTACTTCGAGCCGGCGATGAAGTGCTGCTCGTACGTCCCCGAGTTGCACAATTTCCTCACCGGGCAGATTCTGAGCGACGACGATCCGGCGCTGGCCGCCGGCCGCCTGACGGTCGAAGAACGCATCCAGGGCGGTGTCGGCGTCACACCACTGAGCCTGGAGCCGCCGGCCGATTACGCGCTGTTGTACCGGCACGGGGCGGCGGCTTTCGGGCGCAGCCGGGCGCTGCGCTGCCCACATTATTTGGAGGACGGCGGCCGCTGCGGGGTCTGGAGGTACCGCGAATCCACCTGCTCGACCTGGTATTGCAAATACGTGCGCGGGGCGCGCGGCCAGGCGTTCTGGCGCGACTACGTGCATCCACTGTTGGGAACGGTTGAGCGCAGCCTGGCACTATGGTGCGCGCTGGACTTGGGCTTCGATCTGGAGGCGCTGCGTCCATTGCTGGCTGCCGCACGCTCGAGCGAAGCCGAGCCGCTGCGCGCCGAGCAGCTTGACCATCGCGCCGAACCCGGCGCGCAGCGGCGGCTGTGGCGCAACTGGCTGGGGCGTGAAATGGAGTGGTACCGTGCCTGCGCCGAGCGGGTCCGGGAGTTGCCATGGACGCAGGTACTGGCCATCTGCGGACCGGAAGCGCGGGCGCTGGCGCGGCTGGCGCGGCTGGCCTACGAGCGACTGCGCGATGCGCAACTGCCGGAGCGGCTTGAACCGGCGGCCTTTGAACTGGTAAACATCGCAACCGATAGCGTGCGCACGCTCAGCTACAGCCAGCTCGACCCGCTGGAGCTGCCAGTGGCGGTGCTGCACGTGCTGCACTATTTTCATGGCCGGACGGCGCGCGCGGCCATGGCAGCGATTCAGGAGCGGGAGAACATCGATCTGGGGGAAGACCTGGTGCTGAAGCTGGCGGATTTCGGGTTGTTGCAAAATCCGGACGCCGCAGCCAAGGCGGAGGGCGGCTTTCGGGAATTTGCCGGCGCATCCGGCGACGTTCCGGGCACCGGCACGTTGGCGCGGTAAGTGCGAATAAGGAGAACCTATGCGAATCCTGACATCATGGGCCGTCCGGGCCGGCACGCTGATCGCGCTCGGCGCGATCCTGTTGCCCGCCCAGCAGGTTTACACGGGAACCGTCGGCGTCCTGCGCGCCGGCTATTTTCAACTGGACCAGCCGGGACGCGCCCCAGTCTGGGTGCGGACGCAGGGCGCGGTGGAGGTGGCGGGCGGGCGATTCTCGCACGCCCGCCTGCAGGCCGGCAATTCGGTGCAGGTGACGGGCAAGCTAACGGGCAGCATGATCTGGGCCAGTCGGATTACGGTCCTGGGCGCAAGCGCGGGCGCGACGGCGGCGGCGTTTACGGCGAACACCCCGCCCAGCGGCGCGCTGCGCAGCGCGCCGGCGGCGGCGCCGGTTCAGGCTTCTCCGCCCCCGGCTGGCGGAAATCTCATCGACTGCAACTCTCTGCGGTACAGCGACAGCAATGGCGCGACCGAGTTGGTGTGCACGACCACACTGAGCCCGGCAACCCGAGACCTCATCCTGGCGGGGTTGAGCGGCCGGGCGCAATCGCTCCAACTGGTCGCCACCACGAGCGACCGGATGGGCAGGCAAATGAGAGCGATGACAGTCAGGCTAAGAAATGCGACCGTAACCGGCTGGAGGTTGACCGGCGGGGAGCAACTGGAGGTGGATTTCAAGCCGGGGCAAATAACGATCGCGCTGGGGCGCTGATTGGCGCGGGCTCCAGCGCGGCCTCACCGCGGTCGCGGCTAACCGAAGCGGGCGGGGAGGAAGGCCTCGGGGGAGGCGACGAGCAGCGGGCTGCGGGCGCGGAAGGATTCGGCGAAGCGGACGCCGACCAGGCTGCCGATGTAGCGGTCCTCGGCCGCGTATTTGTCGAGCAGGGTGGCCTGGTCGCCGCGGAAGACGGACTCGTAGGCGCGCAGGGCGGCGAGCTTGCGCTCATAGACGGCGCTGACGTCCACGGCGAAATCAAAGCGGCTCCAGGCGGGCTCCATGCGGCAGTGGCCGAAAAAGAGGCGCTCGATGACGTGCGGCTCGGAGCGGCGGAGAGCGGCGGCGCCGGCGACCTGGTCCCACTTGGGCAGGGCGTAGAAGACGCCGTTGGCGACGATGGCGGCGGCGGCCTGATGGTCGGGATGGACGCCGGCGCCGGCGGTGGTGAAGACCCAGCGCGGGCGGTAATGCCGCAGCAGCGCGGCGACCTGGAGGCGGGCGGCGATGGTGTCGCGGATGAGGCGATCGCGTAGGCGGAGGGTAAGGCGCTGGACGCCAAGCAGGCGCGCGGCGAGCGCCGCCTGGCGCCCGCGGACGCCGGCCGGGGCATAGCGCGCGGGCTCGCCGTCGCACAAATCCACGAAGAGAATGGTGCGGCCGGCCTGGCGCAGCTTGAGCGCGGTGCCGCCATGACCGCCTCCAGATCGTCGGGGTGGGCGCCGAAGGCGACGACGTCGAAGTGGACGGGCAAACGGCGGGGGGCGGGCACGCGACCGCCTCAGGGCCGCGCATCGGCGGCGCGATCGATGGCGCGCTGAAGGTGGAGGTTGATGTCGCGCGCAAGCGCCTCCAGCGCGGGATCAGGCGAGGCGGCGCCGGCGGTCAGGCGGCGGACGGCGTCCACGGCGCCAAGGAAGATACGGCCGTCGGCCTGGTAGACGACGGCGGGACAGGGCAGCAGCAGGCCAATGGCGAGATCGTGGCGCAGCGCCTGCTCGGCGAGCCGCGGGTTGCAGGCGCCAAGCTGAATGTAGCGCGGGAACTCCACACCCAGCTTTTCCTTCAACTTGGCCTGGAGGTCGATGCGGCAGAGGACGCCGAAGCCCTCCTCGGCGAGCGCCTGCTCGAGGCGGGCGACGGCGTCGTCGAAGTCGAGGTGCACAGCGCGGATGTAGCCGTAAGGGGAAGGAAGGTGCATGACAATTCCAAGCCGCTTCCATCAGACGCACGGGCACGGGTTCGGTGACAGAAATCACGGAAAGTGACGTTTTGCCCCCCGGCTGCCTCTATGCGGAGGAAGGCCGGAACCGCCGGCCGGACGGGAGACCGCATGCAAACCGAACGGATCGTGAGAATCTTCGCCGGGGCCATGGTGTTGCTGAGCTTGGGGTTGGGGCATTTCGTCGCGCCGGGCTGGTACTGGCTGACGGCCTTCGTGGGCGCGAACCTGCTGCAGTCGGGATTCACTGATTTTTGCCCGCTGGCGATGCTGCTGAACCGGTTGCGCAAGCCGGCGCTGGCGGCGAGCCGATGAGCGGCGGGCGCGGTCGCCACAGGTTGGCGCCGGCGGTGGGCGCGTTGGCGCTGGCGCTGGCGGCAGGGGCGCAGCAGGCGGCCGGGCCGGCGGCGCGGGGGCTGAGCCTGCGGGAGGCGGTGACGATCGCGCTGGCGCACAGCCCGCGGCTGCGCGCGGCGCAGGCGGAGGAGTCGGCGGCGCGGGCGGCGGTGGGCGAGGCGGCGGCGGGGCGGCGGCCGCAAGTGGAGACCAGCGAAGGCTTTACGCGCAGCGACAATCCGGTGAGCGTGTTCGGGACGCTGCTCAGCCAGCAGCGCTTCACCGTCGCGGACCTGGCGCTCAACCAGCTCAACCATCCGGCGCCGCTGAACAACTACGCGACGCGGGTCGCGGTGGGCGTGCCGCTGTTCGACGCGCGGCAGGCCGAACTGCGCACGCGCGAGGCGCGCCTCGGGGTAAAGGCGGCGGCGAGCGCAAGCGAGCAGGCGCGGCAGGGGGTGGTGGCGGCGGTGGTGAACGCCTACTACCGGCTGGCGGCGGAAGAAGCGGGGGTGCGGATCGCGCGCAGCGCGGCGGCCGAGGCCGCCTCCAGCCTGCACCAAGCGCAGGCGCGGTACCGCGCCGGGATGGCGGTGCAGGCCGACGCGCTGCGGGCGCAGGTATATGCAGCGCAGGCCGAGGAAGCGCTGGCGGCGGCACAGGGGCAGGCGGAGGT
Source organism: Acidobacteriota bacterium (assembly GCA_021823305.1). GTDB lineage: Bacteria > Acidobacteriota > Terriglobia > Terriglobales > SCQP01 > SCQP01. The sequence goes on along the minus strand of JAKAOE010000028.1, from coordinate 5,510 downwards.
GGCGCGGGCGGGGCTGAACCAGGCGATGGGGCGCGACCAGGCGACGCCGGTGCCGTTGCCGCCGGATGCGGACGACGCGCAAGCGGGCGTGGCGCCGGAGGCGGCCTCGCTGGCGGCGCTGCTCGAGGCGGCGCAGCGGCGGCGGCCGGAGCTGCAGGCGGAGCGGAACCGGCTGGCGGCGGCGCGGGCGGAAGTGACGCGGGCGCAGGCCGCCTTTCTGCCGACGCTGGAGGGAGCGGCGGCGTGGGAGCACGACCAGTGGCGGTTCGCAAATGGCGGCGGCTCGAACTGGACGCTGGGGCTGACGCTGCGCTGGACACCCTACAGCGGCGGGCGGCGGCGGGCGGCGCTGCAGGCGGCGCTGGCGGCGGAGCGGCGGGAGACGGCACGCAGCGCGGAGCTGCGGCAGGGGGTGGAGATGGAGGTGCGGGAGGCGTGGCAGGCGGGCGTGACGGCGGCGCAACAGGCGCGGATCGCGCGCCAGGCGGCGGCGCAAGCGGCGGCGGCGCTAACGATCGAGCGCAACCGGTACACCAGCGGCCTGGCGACGATCACCGAGCTGCTGGGGGCGGAGACGGCGCTGACGCAGGCGCAGAACCAGGCGCTCGAGGCGCGCTACGCGCTGGCGGTGAGCGCGGCCAACCGGGCGCTGGCGGCGGGCGAGCTGAGTGCGACGGCGGTGACGGGAGCTACGCGGTGACGAAAACTCTACGGCTGGGATGGACGGCGGCGCTGGGGATGGCGCTGAGCGGGGCGCTGGCGGGCTGCGGGACGGCGACGCAGCCGGCGGCCGCGCCGGCGGCGGGCTGGGCGCTGCCAGCGGGCGCGCGCGTGGCCAAGGAGCAGGCGGAGACGGCGGCGGCGACTTACGCCGCGGTGGGCACGGTGGAAGCGCGCACCACGGCCACGCTGGCGGCGCAGGCGAGCGGCACGGTGCGCGCGGTGCGGGTGGATGTGGGCGCGCGGGTCAAGGCGGGCGAGACGCTGGTGGAGCTGGCCACGCCGGTGGCGGAGCAGGGGCTGGCGGCGGCGCGGGCGGAGGTGGCGGCGGCGGGCGCGGCACTGCAGGCGGCCGGGCAGCAGGCGCACGCGGCGAACGCGCGGGCACGGCTGGCGCAGGCGACGTATGAACGCTACCAGACGCTGCGGCGGGAGAACTCGGTGAGCCCGCACGAGTACGAACAGGTGCAGGCGGAGGCGCGCGCGGCGGCGGCCGCGGCGCAGGCGGCGCATGACGCGGTGCGCGGCGCGGCGGAGCGCGCGACGGCGGCGCGGGCGCGGCGGGCGCAGGCCGAGATCCAGGCCGGCTACAGCGCGGTGGGCGCGCCGTTCGCGGGCGTGGTGACGGCGAAGTATGTGAACCCCGGCGACCTGGCGGCGCCGGGCACGCCGCTGCTGCGGCTGGAGCGGGCGGGCGGCTGGCAGATCGCGGTGGCGGCGCCCGACAGCGTGGTGGGGCGGCTGCGGCTGGGGGCGCGGGCGGCGGTGCGGCTGGGCGCGCCGGCGGGACGCGAGCTGGCGGCGACGATCCGCGAGATCGCACCCACCAGCGACCCGGAGGCGCGCGCGGCGGTGGTGAAGCTGGCGCTGCCGGACGCGCCCGGGCTGCGCAGCGGACTGTACGGGGAGGCGGAGCTGCCGCTGGCGGGCGCGCCGGCGGCGGCGGCGCTGCGGGTGCCGGCGGCGGCGGTGCTGCGCTTCGGCGAGCTGGAGGAGATGTACGTGATCAACGCGGCGGGACGGGCGGAACTGCGGCTGGTGACGCTGGGAACGGCGCACGGGAACCAGGTCGAGGTGCTGTCGGGGCTGAGCGCGGGCGAGCGGTACTTGCTCAACCCGCAACGGCTGGCGGGGGACGCGCGTGCGTCACGCTGACCCGCACGCCTCCGGCGCGGCGCCCGGACAGGGGCTGGCGGGACGCATCGCCGGCCACTTCATCCACTCCAAGCTGACGCCGCTGTTCATCCTGGGATCAGTGCTGCTGGGCGGCTGGTCGCTGTGGACGATGCCGCGCGAGGAGGAGCCGCAGATCCGGGTGCCGTTCGTGGACGTGTTCTCGCAGATGCCGGGAGCGTCGCCGGCGGAGGTGGAGCAGCGGCTGACCTACCCGATGGAGCGGCTGATCGAGGAAATCCCGGGCGTGGACCACGTGTACTCGACCTCGAGCCCGGGGCTGGCGATGGTGGTGGTGCGATTCCGCGTGGGGCTGGACGTGCAGCAGAGCCTGACGCAGGTCTACACCAAGCTCTACGCGCACCTGGACGAACTGCCGCCGGGGGCGTCGCCGCCGCTGATCAAGCTGCGCTCGATTTACGACGTGCCGGTGTTGGCGCTGACGCTCTCCGGGCCGGGCTACGACGGCTACCAACTGCGGCGGGTGGCGGATACGCTGCAGGACATCATCCGGCGGGTGCCGCAGGTGAGCGACGTGGGCATCATCGGCGGTGAGCCGCGGGCGCTCGAGGTGCGGCTGCAGACGGCGCGCCTGGCGGCCTACGGGCTGGCGCCGGAGACGGTGGCGCGGGCGATCGGAGCGGCGGATCGGCAGGCGCGCGCGGGCACATTCGACCGCGACAACCGCGAGTCGGTGGTGTACGCCGGGCAGTTCCTGACCAGCGCCAAGGAATTGAGCGACGTGGTGGTGGGGGTGAGCGCGGGGAAGCCGGTGCTGCTGGGCGACGTGGCGACGGTCAGCGACGGGCCGGCGAGCGCGACGCACTACGTGCGCATCACGACGGCGGCCGACCCGCATCCGCTGCCGGCGGTGACGATCGCGGTGTCGAAGCTGGAGGGCTCGAACGCGATCCAGGTGGTGGACGACGTGCTGGCGCAGGTGCGGCCGCTGGAGGGACGGATGATCCCCTCGGGCGTGGCGGTGACGGTGACGCGCAACTACGGCAAGACGGCCGAGGAGCGCTCGAACGAGCTGCTGTTCCACATGCTGCTGGCGACGGTGTCGGTGGTGCTGCTGGTGGGCTTCGCGCTGGGCTGGCGCGAGTCGGCGGTGGTGGGGGTGGCGATCCCGGTGACGCTGCTGCTGACGCTGTTCCTGTTCCAGCTGTACGGCTACACGCTGAACCGGATCACGCTGTTCGCGCTGATCTTTTCGATCGGCATCCTGGTGGATGACGCGATCGTGGTGGTGGAGAACATCGCGCGCCACTGGCACCTGCCGCAGAACTGCGACCGGCCGCTGCCGGCGGTGGCGGTGGAGGCGGTGGCGGAGGTGGGCAACCCGACCATCCTGGCGACGCTGACGGTGATCGCGGCGCTGCTGCCGATGGCGTTCGTGGGCGGGCTGATGGGGCCATATATGCGGCCGATCCCGGTGGGGGCGTCGGCGGCGATGGTGATCTCGCTGGCCAGCGCCTTCATCATCGCGCCCTGGGCGGCGGTGCGGACGCTGCGCGGGCGCTGCCGCCCGGCGTACGCCGTGGACGCGGGCGGGCACGGCGCGGGCGCGCCCGAGGATTGGATGACACGGCTGTACCGGCGGGTGATGGCGCCGCTGCTGGCGCACCGGCGGTACCGCTGGGCGTTCCTGGGCGGGGTGGTGGCGCTGCTGCTGGCGGCGCTGAGCATGCTGTACATGAAGGCGGTGATCGTGAAGATGCTGCCCTTCGACAACAAGAGCGAGATGGAGGTGATCGTCCAGATGCCCGACGGCGCGCCGCTGGAGCGCACCGCGGCGCTGGCGCAGCGGCTGAGCGGGTGGCTGCAGCGGCAACCGCAGGTGACCAACGTGGAGAGCTACGTCGGCGCGGCCGCGCCCTACAACTTCAACGGGCTGGTGCGGCATTACTTCCTGCGCACCAACCCCAACCAGGCCGACCTGCAGGTCAACCTGGTGGACGCATCGAAGCGGCCGCTGTCGAGCCACGCGCTGGCGCTGCGCTTCCGCCCGGGGCTGGACCGGATCGCCGCGGCGGCGGGAGCGCGCCTCACGGTGGCCGAGATTCCGCCCGGACCGCCGGTGTTGCAGACGCTGGTGGCGGAGATCTATGGCCCCGACTACGGCCAGCAGATCGCGATGGCGGCACAGGTGAAGCGCGTGTTCCTGACCACGCCGGGAGTGGTGGACGTGGACTGGTTCGTGCGGGATCCGGAGCGGCGGCTGGCGTTCGCCATGGACCAGCGCAAGGCGGCGCTGAGCGGCGTGGCGGTGAGCGCGGTGGCGCAAACGCTGCAGATCGCGCTCTCGGGCGAGACGGCGGGGCTGGCGCACATCGCGCGCGAGGCCGAGCCGGTGCCGATCCGGGTGCGGCTGAGCCGCGCGGACCGTTCCGGCGTGGCCAACCTGCTGCGGATTTCGGTGCCGGCGCAGGGCGGCCGGGGCGCGGTGCCGCTGTCGGAGCTGGTGACGGTGCACACGGGCGTGGTGGCGCAGCCGATCCAGCACAAGGACCTGCGGCCGGTGGTGTACGTGATGGGCGATGTGGCGGGCGGGGTGGAGAGCCCGGCGTACGCCATGTTCAACATGGACAAGCGGCTGGCGAAACTGACCGGGCCCGACGGGCGGCCGCTGGCGATCTCGCTGGGCGCGGCACCGGGCAGCACCCGCCACTTCACGCTGCGCTGGGACGGGGAGTGGGACACGACGGTGCGTGTGTTCAAGGACCTGGGGCTGGCGTTCGCGGCGGTGCTGGCGCTGATCTATGTGCTGGTGGTGTTCTGGTTCCGCAGCTACAAGACGCCGCTGGTGATCCTGGCGCCGATCCCGCTGACGTTGATCGGCATCCTGCCGGCGCACTGGGCGCTGGGGGCGTTCTTCACCGCAACCTCGATGATCGGCTTCATCGCCGGCGCCGGCATCATCGTGCGTAACTCGATCATTCTGGTGGACTTCATCGAGCTGCGGCGGGCGCAGGGCGCGGAGCTGGCGCAGGCGGTGGTGGACGCGGGGGCGGTGCGCTTCCGGCCGATGCTGCTGACGGCGGCGGCGGTGATCGTGGGCGCGTCGGTGATCCTGCCCGACCCGATCTTCCAGGGTCTGGCGATCTCGCTGATGGCGGGCGAGGTGGCCTCGACGCTGATCTCGCGTCTGGCGGTGCCGGTGCTGTACTACATGGCGTGGCGGCGCGAAGCGCCGGCGGCGGCCTAGGCCGGAGGCGCGGAGTCGCCGGCGGGGGCGAGCAGGCGGCGGAGCTTTTGCCGGGCGCGGTGCAGGCGCATTTTGACCGCCGATTCGCCCAGGTCCATGATGCCGGCGACTTCGGCGGTGGGGAGTTCCTCGAAATCGCGCAGCAGGACGATGAGGCGGTCGGCGGCGGAGAGCGTGGCCAGGGCCTGCTGCACCTGGCGGCGGGTTTCCTCGCGCAGCAGCATCTCGTCGGGCCAGGCAGCGCCGGCCTCGAGCTCGGCGCCGGCATCAGGCAGGTCCTCCAAGGAAACCGCGGGGCCCTGCTGACGATGCAGGCCGCGCTGGCGGTAGCAGGCGCGCTTGACGATGCGGAAGAGCCAGACGTGGAAGGTCTCGGGCGCGCGCAGCTCGGGCAAAGCCTTGCGGCCGG
>JAKAOE010000027.1 GCA_021823305.1 Acidobacteriota bacterium | reverse complement strand
ATCTGATGTCCCAACTGTAGGTCGCCACCGGGTCGGAGGCGGTGAGCGGGAAGTCGGCCATCAGCGCCGAGGCCGGCGTCTTCCAGTCCACGCCGGCGCCGAACACGACGCGATTGCCGGCGTCGCCGGCGGCCAGGCTCACGGTCTGCACGAAATGCGAACCCTGGGAATCGCGCACGATCCGCAGCGCCACGCGTGCCGGCCCGTTTTCCAGAATGCTGATCTTCGCCGGACCGGAGACGTAGGCGCGCGGCGGCGCCGCCTGATCGTCCCAATCCATGTTCCAGGCCGGCCAGACGGTGGGCCGCTCGGTCTGGAACGACAACCGCATCGGCGCGCGCAGCAGCTCGCGGTGCAACTGCTTGTCGTAGATGCCGGCCACATCGCCGGCGGCGTTGAGCGTGACCCGGTAGCGCGCGTTCTCGATCGAGCCGGGGGTGACGCGCAGCGTCGAGGGTATTGCCCGCGCCGCCGGCGCGACGCCATAGACGGCGTAGCCGGTGGCGGGGACATCGGCGATGAAGACCACACGGCCGTCGCGGTCAAGCTGCGCCGGCACGGCGCGGCCGCCGGGTCCGGTGACGCGCACCGCCGCCGGCGTCCGGCCCGAAGGCCAGGCGATGCGCACCGCCACCGGATCCTGGCGCGCGATGTTGAGCGAGTTGAAGATCACCACCGGCACACCGGCGACATCGGTGTCCATGTGGCGGACAATGGCGTCGCTCGAGGCGGTGAGCACCGAGGCGAACTGGTTGGAGGCGATGATGTCGTCGTTCCAGGAATAGGTGTAGGCCGAGGCGTCGGCGGTGCCTGCCATGATGTCGTGGAACTGGCCGCCGAGCAGCAACCGCCAGGCATGCGTCAACCGCCGCTGGGGATAGCGGCCGCCGAGCAGCGTGGCGCCGACCGAGGCTTCTTCGGCGGCGTTGGCCAGGATCTCGTTTTCGCGGTTCCAGCGCTTGTGTTCGGCCTCCGAGGTCAGCGAACCGGCGGAGTGATTGATCAGCTCAAGATCGCCGGTATAGCGGGGCAGGCGCGCGAGGTTATCGTTCTTCATGTCCAGGAACATGGTGTCGTCATCCGACCACTGGACATGAACCGGCCCGTCGCCCACCATGACCGCCGGCCTGGGCGGGCGCGGCGGCGGCGCCGGCTGGCCGTAGCGGCGGCGCACGCGCGGCCAGGGGAGCGAGATGGGCTGCTTGTCCATGATCGCTTCCATGATCTTCACCGACTCCTCGTCGGGCGCGCCGCCGATGTCGCCGGTGCCCACATAGTGATAGTCCGTGTAGAGGCCGGTCAGGCGGCCATCAATCGTCACCGGATCGAGGCCCTGGCCATAGGGCGCCAGCCGGGTGAGCGGATCCTTGCTCAGGTCGCTGTGCACGCCGCCGTCGTAGGAGCCGGGGTTGAGGGCGGCGATGATGCTATGGCCGTCGGGGCCGGTCCAGACGCCGACGTTGAACGGAATGCCTTCCGGCGTCTTCTCGGGCGAGTCCGGCCCCCCCACGCGCGCCGCCGGCTGCCAGGCGGCGTTGAGCTTCTGCGTCGAAAATCCGATCAGGCCGGCGTGGCTGAGGATGCTGGGCAGGCTGGCGGGAAAGCCGAAGCAGTCGGGCAGCATGTAATCCACCGCAGACTTGCCGAACTCCTTGCGGAAGAACTCATTGCCGTAGAGCACCTGGCGGATGATGCTCTCGGCGTTGGGGCTGTTGACGTCGTTCTCCTCCACCGACGCGCCGCCCGGAAACCAGCGTCCCTCGGCAACGTACTTCTTCAGCTGGGCCCAGCGGTGGGGATAGTACTCCTTGAACATGCCGTAACGGTTCGAGCCGGTGAAGTCGAAGATGTAATGCGGGTACTTCCGGAAGAGCGCGAAGTTGGCGTCGAGGGTGTGCTTGAGGTACTGGTCAATCACCAGCGGGTAGTCCCAGCGCCACTGCGTATCCAAGTGGGCATAGCCGACCACGAACAACGTCGGCGTGGTGGTCAGGTCGGGCGCGCCCGGCGGCGGCTGTTTGCTGATCTGCGCCAGCACAACCGGCGGTGCGCCCGCGGCCGGCGGGCCGGCGGGCTGATGCGTTTGGGCGCTGGCGCCCAGGGAGAGCAGCAAGGCACAGCCGGCGGCGAAACAGGTGCGCATGGTGACAGGTTCCTTCCCGGCGCAAGCATACAGGATTCGGCGCGCGGGATAAAGGAGTCGCTGCGGGTTGTGCGGCCGGGCACGCCGCAGCTTTACAGATGCCAGCCACCATCGAGGGAGAGCACCTCGCCAGTAATGAAGCGGTTGCCGGCGAGCAAATAGAGGATGACTTCGGCGGCTTCCTCGGGCTTACCCAGCCGACCCATCGGGGTGCGGCGGATGACCTCTTCCTGCAGCGGCTGGAAACTTTCGCCGCGCCCGGCGAGCTGTTCGGTGGCAAACAGGCCGGGCATCAGCGCGTTCACCCGCACCGCCGGGGCCAACCGACGCGCCAGGTAACGAGTGAGCGTGGGGATGGCGCCCTTGCTCAGGACGAAGTAGACCGAACTGCCGTCGCCGCGCTCGGTGCTGCCGCTACCGACGTTGACCACGGCTTGCAGGCCGTGCGGCGCGGCGGCAAGCGCAAGCTGCAGCGGTGCGCGCAGGTTCACCGCCATGGTCTGGTCGAAGAGCGCCGCGTCGAAGCCCTGCTCGGCATCGGCACGCTGGAAACTGGCGGCGGCCCCGGCGGCCCGGCGTAGCGGGTTGGCAGGCGTCAGCGCAGCGTTATTGACCAGGTAGTCCATCCGCCCGAAGCGCGCCACCACCCGCGCCACCAGCGCCTCCGCGGTCTCGGGCCGGCTAAGATCGCCGGCGAACTCGCCGTCTTCGCGCCGGTGCGCCCCCACACGCGCTCCCGCCCGGGCCAGGACCTCGGCGGTGGCGCGCCCCAAGCCGCGGGCCGAGCCGGTGACCAGTGTCACCCGATCCTTAAGATCCATCGCTTGATTCTATGTCCTCGCCGCCCCAAAGCGTCCGTGCTCACGGTACCATGAAGAAGCCATGGACAAGACCGTCGCCAGCGCCGCCGCGGCCGTGGCCGACATCCCCAACGGAGCCACTGTCATGATCGGCGGCTTCGGGCTCTGCGGCAACCCGGAAAACCTGATCACCGCCCTCTTTGAGCTCGGACGGCGCAACCTGACCATCATCAGCAACAATGCCGGCACCGACCACGAAGGCATTGGCGTCATGCTCGCCGCCGGACAGATCAAGAAGATGATCTCGACCTACGTCGGCGAAAACGCCATCTTCGAGGAAAAGGCCCGGTCCGGCGAGCTGGAGACCGAGTTGCTGCCGCAGGGCACCTTCGCCGAGCGCATCCGCGCCGCCGGCGCCGGCATCCCCGCCTTCTTCACCCCGGCCGGGGTGGGCACGGTGGTCGCCGAGGGCAAGGAGACGCGCGAGTTCGACGGCCGCGTTTACCTGATGGAGCGCTGGCTGAAGGCCGATTTCGCGCTGGTCAAGGCGTTTCGCGGGGACCGCTGGGGCAACCTCACCTATCGCAAAACCGCGCGCAACTTCAACCCGGTGATGGCCACCGCGGCGCATGTCACCATCGCCGAGGTCGAAGAGCTGCTGCCGCCCGGCGGCCTCGACGCCGACTCCATCGTCACCCCGGCGATCTACGTACACCGCATCGTGCTGGGCGCCGGCTACCGCAAGCCGATCGAGCGCCGCACCGTGCGCAAGGGCTAAGCCATGACCGAACAGGAAAAGCGCATCCGCATTGCCCGGCGCATCGCGCTGGAACTGCGCGACGGCCACTTCGTCAACCTGGGCATCGGGCTGCCCACGCTGGTGGCCAACTACGTGCCGGAGGGGATCGAAGTCGTCCTCCAGTCGGAGAACGGCATGCTGGGCGTTGGCCCCTATCCGCTCGAAGGCGAGGAAGACGCCGACCTGATCAATGCAGGCAAGGAGACGGTGAGCGAGCTGCCCGGCACATCCTATTTCGACAGCGCCTCCTCGTTCGCCATGATCCGCGGCGGACACATCGAAATGGCGGTCATGGGCGGGATGGAAGTGGCCGAAAACGGCGACTTGGCCAATTGGATCGTGCCCGGCAAGATCATCAAGGGCATGGGCGGCGCCATGGATCTGGTCGCCACCGCACGCCAACTCTACATCGCCATGGAGCACACCACCCGCGCCGGAAAGCCCAAGATCCTGCATCGCTGCAATCTCCCGCTCACCGGCGTCGGCGTCGTGGACACCATCGTAACCGAGATGGGCTTTTTCCGCGTGACGCCGCAGGGCATCGTGATAGAGGAGATCGCGCGCGATTTTACGCCCGAGCAGGTGCAGGCAGCCACCGAGGCCATGCTGATCGTCTCGCCGCAGTTGCGGCCGATGCCGGGCACGTAGCGCTTCCCCGCCGACCGTCAATGCAGGACGCGGACCTCCAGGCTGGTGCCGGAGTCAAGGCTAATATCGCCGTCGCCAAGCGCCATCACCAGCCCTCCCAAGTCCCGCCCCGCCCCGTTGAAGGTCATCATGATCGCAAACGCCACCGGCTTGCCATTCGCGCGGTCAAACATTGCGTACGGGCCTTTCGTCTGCCTCTTTTTCCCAGGATTTTGAGCCCTCGGGAACGGCAACAGCCCTCCACCCCAACCCGGTATCTTAAAGGCCCCGTCCGCAGGGTTGTTAGGATTGTTGTTTTGCCCGACTTTATCTGGAACGATGCGCACAATAGCCGCGCGCAGGCGCGGCACCAGCACCCTTCCGCGTTTGGTCCGCGCCGATGAAAACAGCACACCAAAGCTGGCGCGCTTGTCCTTCTGCGCCTGTGAATCCTCGGTGACGACGCCCACCAGATAGCATCCTTTCGGCAGCAGCACTCTACCGTGGTCCTTAACCTTTTGCTCCACCTTCGCCCGCACGGGCTGGCCGATTCTGGCCGTCTTGCTGCCCAGCCTGGACTCGAGCTCAACCTTGATGTTTGTGCCGGGCGCAAGCTTGGGCACGGGTGCAATCGCTCCGGCCAAGGCCAACATCAGGCTGATACAGAGGATCAAGGCAGACATCCCCCCGCCCTTGCGACGCGGGTTCAGCGCAGGATCCGGATCTGCAGGCGGGTTCCGGAATCAATGTGAAAGTTACCGTTCGCAACGCCGACCACCTCGCCTCCGAGATCGGCGCCGGCGCCGTTGTAAGTTTCCATGACGCTGTACTCGACCGGCTTGCCATTGACCTGGTCGTAGTTGGCGTAGCGGTCGCTGCCCCCGGTCATGGGCGGCGGCACGCCGCTGCCGCCCATCTCGACTGGCATGGTAAGCATCGAGTAGCGATCGTCGGAATCGGCGTAGATGTGCACGATAGCGGCGCGGAGGTGAGGCACCAGGATCGCGCCCTTCTTGGTTTGCACCGAACTGAAGAGGACGCCCACGCTGGCTTGGCTTTTCCCTTTGGCCGGCTGATCCTCGGTCACCGTCCCGACCAAGTAGCAGTTCTTGGGCAGCAGCACCGTGCCATGGTCCTTGATCTGCTGCTGCACTTTGGCCCGCACGCGTTCGCCGACCTTGGCCTTCTTGCTATCCAGCTTGGTCTCCAGCTCCACCTTGACCGTCGTGCCCGGCGCAAGCGCGGGCGCGGCCTGCGCCCCCGCAGCGGCCGCCAGTACCAGGATCACGCTGACATATCGCGTCATCGCCAACACCTCCTGCCTCTGCGCTAACTTGTACGCCAGTTGTTTAACACGCGTCAAGCGTTTCGGTTGCGGCCGGCGCCGCAAATCCGTCAAATAATGTCAAGCACGCCATTGCGGCAGGCGCTCGGGCCGCGCCTCGCGCAGCGCGGCGCGAACACCTTCAGCGTCAAAATCGGAGGCGTACACGGGTGTCCCTGGCTGCTGCCGCCACGACTCATCCAGGCCGCCGGCGTCCACCGCATCGAACCCCATCTCATCCACCAGCTTCATCACCACTGCTTTGGCATGTGGGTCGTCGCCCGCGACCGGCAGCGCGATGCGGCCGGAGGCGCCCGCCGGCCGGCCGCGCTCCAGTAGATGCTGGGCGTAGATGTTGTTGAACGCCTTGATCACGGGATGGCCGAGTTGCCGCTCGACCCAGCGGCTTTCCAGCATGCCGTCCTCGACCCCGGCGATGCGGCCGTCGCGCTGGGGGTAGTAGTTGTTGGTATCCACCACCACGCTGGCCGGCGCCTGCGCCAACAGGCCTTGGGGCAGTTGCGGCAGCTTGCCCATCGGGATCGTCACCACCACCAGATCCCTGCCGCGCGCCGCTTCCGCCACGGTCACGGCCTTGGCACCGGTCTCCGCCGCCAGTTCCGCCAGCGAATCCGGTCCGCGGGAATTGGCCACCGCGACCTCGTGCCCCAGGCGGGTAAACCGCCGGGTGAGCGTGCCGCCGATGTGCCCTGCCCCAATGATTCCGATTTTCATCCTTCGACCTCCTCGTGCCACTCCGGCGCTGCATGCCTGACGCGGCCGCCGGCGACGGTCAACCCAACGCGCAGCCGGGTGAGATCCGACGGCGCCAACGAGCGCGGATCGTGGGTTAACACCACAAAGTCGGCCAGTTTGCCGGCACTGAGCGAGCCCTTATCCGGTCCGGTTCCTTCCGCCAACGCTCCGCCCATAGTGTAGGCGTAAAGCGCCTTGGCCAAGGATATCGTCTCGCCTGGCCCTAGGGCCGGCGCCTCCCGATCCGGCCCCGGGCGTGCCACTGCCGCGAACAGACCCAAGCCGGGCTGCAGATCGGTGACCGGTGCATCGCTGCCAAATGCCACCAGCAAGCCCATCTGCAACAGCGTCGCCCAAGGGTAGGCGGCGGCCAGCCGCCCGGCGCCCAAGCGCGCCTCCGCCCAGCGGCAGTCGTCGAGCCAGTGGCTGGGCTGCACCGAAGCGATGACGTTGAGCCGCCGCAAACGCGGCAGATCGGCGGCGGCGATCACCTGCAGATGCTCCAGGCGCGGGCGCGGCGCCTCCGGCAGCGCCTCGGCCACGGCCTCGAATACATCCAGCGCCTGCCCGGCGGCGCGGTCGCCGATGGCATGAAACCCCAATTGGAAGCCGGCAGCGGCGCGCTCCCGCGCCATCGCCTGCAGCTCGGCGGGCTCATATTGCAGGCGCCCGGCGGTCCCGCCGGCATCGCTGTAGGGCGCATACAGGGCTGCGGTGCGCGAGCCCAGGCTGCCGTCCAAAAACGCCTTCAGCATGCCAGTCGCCAACCATGCGTCGCCGGGGGCGTGATGCGCGCGTTGCGCCTGCAGCGTGGAGAGGGGAAGGCGGAAGTCGAGCCAGGCGCGCACGCGCACCGGCAGCGCGCCTTCGGCCTGCAGCCGCTCGAGGTCGAGAAACGACTCCCAACCGGAGTAGTCCTGCACCGACGTGATGCCGTGCGCCGCCGCCTCATGCAACGCCAGAGCCAGCGCGCGGCGGCGTTCGCCCGGCGGCGGCGCCGGGATTTGGTCCCGGACCCGAGCGCGCGCATCCTCCAAAAGGAGTCCGCTGGCATCGCCGGCGCCGTCGCGGACGATCTCGCCGCCGGGCGGATGGGGCGTCTCACGCGTAATTCCGGCGGCGTGCAAGGCGGCGGAATTGGCCACCGCCGCGTGCAGATCGGCACGCTCCAGATAAACGGGGTGCGGGCCCGCGGCTGCATCCAGATCGCGCCGATCCGGCAACCGGCGTTCCGGCCAACCGCCCGGCTCCCAGCCCACGCCTTCCACCCACGCGCCCGCCGGCAGTGTTGCGGCGAACTGCCGCAGTTTGGCGCAGAGCTCGGCCAGCGAGCGGCAGCCGCGCAGATTGAGCGTCAGCCGCGCGCGGCCCAACGCCAGCAGATGCAGGTGGGCATCGTGGAATCCGGGCACAACCGTGTGGCCGCGCAGGTCCAGGCGGCGCGCGCCCGGCTCCGCCGCCGCCAGCACGGCGGCATTCGACCCGACCGCCAGCAGCCGGCCGCCGCGCACTGCCAGCGCTTCCGCCTCGGACTGGCGCGGATCCATGGTCCACAATTTCCCGTTCAGATACACCGCATCGGGCATGGTGCCAGCGTAGCCGAATTGGACCTGCCCGACAGCCATGCCGCCGGCGGCGGGCAGCGCGGCTGCGCGCGGTGCGGGCATCGAACTCGGCAGATGGTTGGCAGGGGCCAAGGTTGGTGCCTGGCGTGGCTATCGCTGGCCGCGACGCTGGCGGCGCAGGCGCCGCCCCAGGCGCGGCGCTCCCCGCGCCTGGCACCGAACCAAATGGTCGCCCGCATCGTCGCCGGCGAGCGTGCCTGGCTGCGCGCGGTGCGGCCCTTTCGCCCGCGTGTCGAAACCTATATCCAGTCCCTGCGCACCCAGCCGGAATTGGGTCCGGTACCAGTCGCCGACGACGACTTCCTCGGCTACCTGGATCTCCGCCATGGCTTGGCCGAGCCGCTGTTCACCGGGCGCAACACCGGCAAGCTGGCGCACGCGTTCTTTCCGCTGGGATTTGCGGCGATGATCGCGCCCGACTGGAGCCGTTTCGACTCCCGCCACTACCGCTTCACCTTCATCGGGCGCGAGTTTCTCGGCGCGGTGGGCTGCATCGTGTTCGATGTGCAGGCGCTGCGGCCCGGCCGCCGGCCCGCGTTCATCGGCCGCATCTGGGCCGAGGACCACGGCTACACTCTGGTCCGATTTGATGGTACCTACGTTCCCAATCCCAAGCACCGCTACGTCCACTTCGACAGTTGGCGCATGAACCTGGGTCCCGATCTGTGGTTGCCGGCGGCGATCTACAGCCAGGAGGAGGACCAGCGTACCGGCTGGTTCGGCCACATCAGTTTCCGCGCCGAGACGCGCTTCTGGGGATATGCCCTGAGCGCTCTGGAACGCCTTAGCGAGGCCACCAGCATCAGCGTGGAGGGCGCCGGCGACATGGCGCCGCAGCCGCTGACGCCCGATCTTGGCCCGCTCGGCTCGGAGCGGGCCTGGGAACTGAAGGCGGAGGACGACGTGCTGGGGCGGATGCAGGCCGCGGGCCTGCTCTCCCTGCCCGGCGCGGTGGACCGGGTGCTCGCGACCGTGGTGAACAACCTCGAGCTCAGCAACCATCTCAGCTTCACGCCGCCGGTGCGCTGCCGCGTGCTGCTGACGGCGCCGCTCGAGTCCTTCACCGTGGGCCATACCATCGTGCTCAGCCGCGGGTTGATTGACGTGCTCCCGAACGAGGCCAGCCTGGCGATGGCGCTGGCCCACGAACTCGGGCGCATCGCCCTCGACCAGGGCATCAACACCGACTACGCCTTTGACGACCGCATGCTCTTTCCCGACACCGAGAGCTTCACCCGCATCCGCCTGGCGCACACGCCGGCGGAAGAGGCCGCCGCCGACGCCAAGGGATTGGAGTTGCTCGAACACTCCCCCTATCGCGGCCAGCTCAGCCAGGCCGGCCTGTTCCTGGAGGCGCTGCAGCGCGCCGCCCCGGGTCTGCCCAACCTGCTGCGCACGCATTGGGGCGATCCGCTGGTGCTGCGCGGACGGGTGGACCGGATGCGCGCCTTGCTGCTCCAGGCGCCGCGCCTGGAGACGCGCAACCTGCGCCAGATTCCGGCGCTACCGTTGGGGGCGCGCCTCGCGCTCGATCCCTGGAGCGACCGCCTGCGCCTGCTGGCGCCGCCGGCAGAGGCCCTGATCTCGCCGCGCGACAAGCTGCTGTTTGCCATCACGCCCTACTTCCCGTACCTCCGGCGGGAGGCGGCGGCCGATCCGGCGACGCCGCGCTAAACTGGCAGGGCATGCAGCGCCCTTATCCGTTCAACCACCTGGCCGCAGTGCGCCATCTGCGCCGCAGTGACGAAAAAATGGCGGCGCTGATCGCCCGTGTCGGCCGTTTCCGGCTGCCGCTCGAGCGCCAACGCCATCCTTTCCACTCACTGCTCTCGGCCATCGTCTACCAGCAGCTCCACGCCACCGCCGCGGCGGCGATTCTGGCGCGCATCCATACGCAGATCGGCGGCGGCGACGCGCCCAGCCCGGCCCAGGTGCTGGCGGCGGACGAAGCCACGCTGCGCGCCACCGGGCTGTCGCGGCAGAAGATCGCCGCCGTGCGCGACTTGGCGGAAAAGACGGCCGCCGGCGTCGTCCCCGACTGGACGCAGATGGAGGCGCTGGACGATGAGGCGGTCATCGCGCGCCTGATCTCCGTGCGCGGGGTGGGCGTGTGGACGGTGCAGATGCTGCTGATGTTCCGCCTCGGGCGGCCGGACGTGCTGCCGGCGCTGGATTACGGCGTGCAGCAGGGCTACCAGTTGGCTTACCGCAAACGCCGCCTGCCCACCCCGCGTGAGCTTGCCGCGGCGGGCGAACGCTGGCGCCCTTATCGCACGGTGGCGAGCTGGTATCTGTGGCAGGCGGTGCGGCTGGAGCGCGAAGCCAAGACGCGGGCTTGATTCCGCGCCGCATTAGACCAGCCGCAGGCCTGGTATAGCGTAGAAATCGCGGCGATT
>JAKAOE010000026.1 GCA_021823305.1 Acidobacteriota bacterium | reverse complement strand
GGAATGCGTCCGCTGACGCCGGCCGAGGTGGCGCAATTGCGGCAGGCCGGCGGCGCGCGCACGGGCGGGGCGGCGCCGGCAGGGCGGGCGCGGAGTCAGGAATGAAGGTGACGCCCGAGATCCTGGCGATCGTGGCGGGGGCGCATACTATCGCGGTGGTGGGGCTATCGGGCAATCCGGCGCGGCCGAGCTTCGGCGTGGCACGCTACCTGCAGGCGCAGGGCTACCGCATCCTGCCCATCAATCCGGGCGAGAGCGAGGTGCTGGGCGAGCGAGCCTATCCCAGCCTGGAGCAGGCGGCGGAGGCGGCGGGGCCGATCGACATTGTGGACGTGTTCCGGCGAAGCGAGTTCGTGCCGGAGATCGCGGCGGCGGCGATCCGTGTGGGAGCGCGGCTGCTGTGGCTGCAGGAGGGGGTGGCGCACGCGGAGGCGGAGGCGGCGGCGCGGGCGGCCGGACTGGCGGTAGTGTCCGACCTCTGCCTGCTCAAGCAACACGCGCGCTGGCGGGCGGAGGAGGCGGCGCGGCGGCCGGAAGGAACGTGAAGCGCGGACGCGGACCAGGAGGCAATCCATGGTGATCGGGTGGAACAACGTCGTGGGCTGGGTGCTGGTGTTGCATATTGCCGGCGTGGTGATGTGGATCGGCGGACTGTTTTTCGCGCTGGCCGCGGCCAACGGCGCGCCGGAGGCGGCGGAAGCGAAGGCGGAGCGGGGGCGGCTGGCGCGGAAGGCGATGCGCGCCCAGGCGCATCCGGGAGCGGCGCTGGTGATCCTGAGCGGCGCGCTGCTGCTCTACCTGGCGCCGGGGGCGGCGACGGCGGGCTGGCTGCACGCCAAGCTGCTGCTGGTGCTGCTGCTGATCGTCGCCGACCTGGGGCTGACGCTGCGCCTCCGGCGCATGCCGGAGCACGTGCCCTCGCCCAGCCAGTTGGGGATGTTCCACGGCATCATCGGACTGTTGTTCGCGTTGATCCTGATCCTGGCGCTGGTCAAGCCTTTCTAGTCCGCGCGGGGCGATGCGCGACGTCTACATCACGATCCTGCTGGCCTGCACCGCCGCGGTGGTGGCGCTGATCGGCTGGCGGCTGGTGACGCTGCGGCGGCATCCGCGGCCGAGCCGGGGACGACTGATCAACGAGTGGATTTGGACGCTGATTCCGCTGGCGGTGCTGGCGGCGCTGCTGTGGGCGGAGATGAAGCGATAGGGCGCGCGCCGGAGGTGGCCGCGGCGCCGCGTGAAGTGGCACAATAAGAGCTTGCCCCGTTCCCAGTTCAGTTCGACGACGGTTACCGCCGGTGGCCGCGCAGTGCGCGCCAAGGCATTGCCCTGGAGCGCGGCGGCGGCGCTGCCGGCGCGGATGAACGACTGTCTGGCGCTGACCAAGCCGCGGGTGACGCTGCTGGTGGTGTTGACCACGGTGGCGGCCTGCTACGTGGGCGCGCGCGCGCCGCTGGGCTGGCCGCTGTTGGGTGAGCTGGCGCTGGGCACGGGGATGCTGGCGGGCGGGACGGCGGCGCTGAACCAGCTTTGGGAACGGCGCACCGACGCGCTCATGGCGCGCACCTCGGCGCGGCCGCTGCCGGCGGGCCGCCTGAAGCCGCCGCCGGCGGCGCTGCTGGGCGGGGTGCTGGCGCTGGCGGGTTGCGCGGTGCTGGGGCTGCGGGTGAACTGGCTGTGCGCCGGGCTGGGCGCGGCGACCACCGCGCTCTACCTGCTGGCGTACACGCCGATGAAGTTCCGTTCGCCGCTGAGCACGCTGGTGGGGGCCTTCCCGGGCGCGGGGCCGGTGCTGATGGGCTGGGCGGCGGCGCGCGGGCGGCTGGACGCGGCGGCCTGGATCCTGTTCGGCATCCAGTTTTTGTGGCAGTTCCCGCACTTCCTGGCGATCGCCTGGCTGTACAAGGAGCAGTACGAACGCGCCGGCATCCGCATGCTGCCGGTGGTGGATGAGAACGGAGCGGAAACCTCGCGCCAGGTGCTGCTCTACACCCTGGCGCTGCTGCCGGTGAGCCTGCTGCCGGCGGTGATCGGGCTGGCGGCGCCGGCCTACTTCGCCGGCGCACTGGCGCTGGGGCTGGGCCTGCTGTGGGCGAGTGCGCGCAGCGTGCGCGAGAGGTCGCGGGCGAGCTACCGGCGGCTGTTGCGCGCCAGCGTGCTCTACCTGCCGCTGCTGTTCGGCCTGATGGCGCTCTGCCGGGTGAAGTAGCGGGCGGCATGGCGGGCCTTTTCGGCTGGAACTCGCTGCCCGCCTGGACGGCAATCCTGAACGGCATCAGCGCGGCGCTGCTGGTACTGGGGCTGTACTTCATCAAGCAGCGCAGGGTGCAGGCGCACCAGCGCACGATGCTGACCGCGTTCGCCTCGTCCATGCTGTTCCTGGCGGTGTACCTGCTGCATCACTGGCACGCCGGGATCGTTTACTACCAGGGAGCGGGATGGAGGCGGACGCTGTATCTCTGGATCCTGGGCACGCACACGCCGCTGGCGGCGGCGGTACCGGTGCTGGCGATCGTGACGCTGCGGCTGGGGCTGAAACGGCGCTTCGCGCAGCACAAGCGGTGGGCGCATTGGACGTGGCCGATCTGGATGTACGTCTCGCTCTCCGGGATCGCGGTGTACTGGATGCTGTATAAACCATGAGCCGGGAGTGGCAGCGCGCTTGCAGGTGCATGACGCAGGAGGGTCATGCATGACCAGATCGAAGGGATGGTTGGCGGCCGCCGTGCTGGCGGTGTTGTGCAGCGCTGGGCTGGCGCAGAAACCGGTGCGGTACACGTTTTTCGGCGGCGCGCTGCTCGGAACTCCCAATGGATTCAGCGCCGGAGCGGGGCTGACGTTCGCCATCAATCGCAATGTGACGTTTGATCCGACGATCGCGGTGGGGCGCAGCGGCAGCACCGGGCTGTTCACGGCGGATGGGGTTTTCCACTACGAATTTCATCCCGACAACGAAGTCATAATTCCCTACATTCTCGGCGGCGTGGGGCTGGCGCAGTGGGGTTCGGCGACGCACGGCTCGGCGATCGTGGGCGCGGGAGCACGCATTCCGATCGGGCACGGCATCTGGATCACGCCCGAAGTGCGGGGCGCGACACATGGGCTGGCGCGGTTCACGATCGGCATAACCAAATCGTTCTAGCTGGCGCGGTAGAATTGAAGTCGCGATGCAGTTGAAGGCGCCGCTGATCATGCTGGGGTTGTCGGTGGGGCTGGCGGGCGTGCTGGTGGCCTCGGGCGCGGGGCTGCGGCGCGAGCCGCCGGCGCCGCCCTCGCCTTCGGCGCCGGTGCCGGCGGAAGCGGACGCGGCGGTGGGACAACTGGTGCTGCGCACCTGCGGCGGCTGCCACGGACTGGAGACGCTGAGCCACAATCCGCAGGACGCGGCGGGCTGGACGAAGACGGTGGCACTGATGCAGCAGCTCGGCGCGCAGGTGGACCCGAACGACCAAGCGGCACTGATCGCGTATCTGGCGCGGCATTTCGGACCGGGACAGCAGTAACGCACGATTCATTAGGCGCGGGCCCCCGCGAGCGGCCGGCGGCGCGGCTGGTACACTGCTCTGCTATGGACGCGAGGCTGGCGGACGCGTTGCGGCGGGGGGATGCGGTCGCAACGGCGAATCCGCGGCTGGCGCGCGAGCTGCAGTCGGCGTGGGGCGCGGCGCAGCGGGCGGCGGGGCGCGCGAGCTGGGCGGCGGCGGCGATAGCGACGCTGGAGGCGTGGCTGGCGAACGCCTGGGCGGAGGCGGGCGGGGAGCGGCGGCTGCTGACCGGGGCGCAGGAGCAGCGGATCTGGGAAGAGATCGTTGCAGCGGAGGGCGCAGCGCTGCTGGCGCCCGGGGCGGCGGCAGGGGCGGCGGCTTCGGCGTGGGAGCTAACGCACGGCTGGGGGCTCGCGCTCGACGGACCGGAGTGGGACGAGCGCGAAGACACGGCGGCGTTTCGCGGATGGGCGCGGGCGTTCGCGGCGCGGTGCGGGCGCGAAGGATACCTCACGGCGGCGGAGCTGCCGACGGCGGTGGGCGAGGCGATCGCGCGCGGCGTGCTGGCGGCACCGCGGATGCTGCTGGCGGGATTCGACCGGCTGACGCCGCAGCAGGAAGCGCTAGGGGCAGCGGTGCGGGCGGCGGGCGGGGCGACGGAGGCGTACGCGCCGGAGACGGTGGTACCCGAGAGCGCGCGGCGGGTCGCGGCGCGGGACGGGGAGCATGAGTTGGCGCTGGCGGCGGCTTGGGCGCGGGAACTGCTGGATGGCGGCGAGACCGGGCGGATCGGAGTGATCATCGCCGGGCTGGGGCAGCGGCGGGCGGCGGCGGAGCGGGCGTTTCTCGAGGCACTGCATCCGGGGCGGAAGCCGGGCGATGCGGCGCCGGCGGCGTTTCATCTTTCGATCGGGCCGGCGCTGGCGGAGCATCCGGTCGCGGGCAGCGCGCTGTTGACGCTGGCGACGTGGATCGAAGCGCCGCCGGTCCAGGCGGGCGAGGCGCTGCGGTGGCTGCCCTCGCCGTTTTTGCGCGGGGCGGAACGCGAGGGGCAGCAGCGGGCGGCGTGGGCGCGGAAGCGGCGGTGCGAGGAGCGAGCGTGGTGGGCGTGGGAGGAATTGGAGCGGCGGGCGGCGGGCGAGAGTTGCGCCGAGCTGGCGGGGCTGCTGGCGGCGTGCCGCAGGACGCGCAACGCGTGGCCGGAGCGGCAGGGGCACGGCGGGTGGGCGGCCAGTTTCGGGGCGCTGCTCGAGGCCGCGGGCTGGCCGGGCGAGCGCGGACTGACGAGCGCCGAGCACCAGGCGGCGCGGGCGTGGGCGGAGACGACGGACGAGTTCCGAAGACTGGACCAGGTGTCGGCGGCGCCGATCACGGCACGGGAGGCGCTGCGGCGGCTGCGGGGACTGGCGGAAGCGCGGATCTTTCAACCGCAGGCGGCGCAAGCGCCGGTTGAGATTCTGGGCTGGCTGGAGGCGGCGGGCGAACGCTTCGAGCAGGTGTGGGTGGCGGGGATGGACGACGGCACGCTGCCGCAGCCGGCGGCGCCGCATCCGTTCCTGCCGCTTGACTGGCAGCACCACCGCGGCATGCCAAGGGCGTCGGCGGCGAGCGAGGCGGAGTTCGCGCAGCGGGTGTGGCAACGGCTGCGCGGGAGCGCACGGCATCTGACGGCGAGCTGGCCGGCGAACGACGGCGATCTGGAGTTGCGGCCGAGCCCGCTGATTGCGGGGCTGGAGGCGGGCGGGGAGCCGGATAACCCGGCGGGAGCGGTGCGCGCAGCGCCAATCGCGGCAGAGGCCGATGAGGCGGGACCGGCGGCGGTGGCGGCGAGCGGTGGTTCGGGGCTGTTCGCGGATCAGGCGGCGTGCCCGTTTCGCGCGTTCGCGCATGGGCGCTTGGGCGCCGCGGCGGCGCCGGCGCCGCCGGCGGGACTGGCGGCGACGACGCGCGGCTCGTTGCTGCACAAGGCGCTGGAGGCGTTTTGGGAAGAAGTGAAGGACAGCCAACGGCTCCGGACCATGCCGGCGGACGAGCGGGCGGCGGCGGCGCGGCGGGCGGCGGATACGGCGGTGCAGGGCGAGGCGCGGCTACGGCACCAGCGCGCGCTGGCGGAGCTGGAAACGGACCGGCTGGCACGGGCGATGGTGGCGTGGCTGGCGGAGGAGGAGAAGCGGCTGGGGTTCACGGTGGTCGAGCGCGAGCGACGGTTCGAGGCGAACTTTGGCGGAATCGAGCTGCATCTGAAGAACGACCGGCTGGACGAGTTGGAAGATGGCACGCTCGTGCTTCTCGATTACAAGTCGGGCGAGGTGGGCGAGAAGGATTGGACGCCGCCGCGGATGAACCAGCCGCAGCTGCCCCTCTATGCGGCCACGCACCCGGAGCGCAAGCGGGTTACACAGGTCGCATTCGCGCAACTCAAACCGGGGAAGATGCGGCTGGTAGAGGGGACGCCGACGCAGGCGTGGACCGAGGACCTGGAGCGATTGGCGGCGGACTACCGCGCGGGCGCGGCGGTGGTGGACCCCAAGAAGCCGGGCAAGACCTGCGAGTTTTGCGACCTGCCGATGTTGTGCCGGATCGGCGACCGCGCGCCGGAGTTCGCCGCCGACGGCGCGGAGGGGGACGACGATGGCGAGTGATGCGACACGGCTCGCACTCGCGGTTCAGGATCGAGCCGCGCGCGTGGCGGCGCTGGAAGTGGCGCGGTCGTTTCTGGTGCGGGCGCCGGCGGGGTCGGGCAAGACAACCCTGCTGACGCAGCGCTATCTGGCGCTGCTGGCGACGGTGGAGGCGCCGGAGGCGATTCTGGCCGTGACCTTCACGCGCAAGGCGGCAGCGAAAATGCGGGTGGAGATCCTGAAGGCGCTCGCGCAAGCAGCCGGTGCGCCGCCGGAGAAGGCGCACGACAGGAAGACGTGGGAGCTGGCCGTGGCGGCGCGGGAGCGGGCGGAGGCGCGCGGCTGGCGGCTGGAGGAGACGCCGTCACGACTCAAGATCCAGACACTGGATGCGCTGGCGCTGAGCCTGGCGCAACGGCTGCCGTGGCGGTCGCGGCTGGGCGGGGCGCCGGCGCCGACCGAGACGGCGGAGGAGATGTACCGCGCGGCGGCGGCGGCGTGCCTGCGGCGGATGGGGACGAACGCGGTGGGCGCGGCCGCGGCGCGGCGGCTGGTGGACCACGCTGATGCCGATCTGGAGCGGGCGGAAGCGCTGCTGGCGGACATGCTCAAGCGGCGGGACGCGTGGCCGGAGGTGCTGTTCGCCGAGCCGGAGGAGGTTGCGGCGGCGGCGCAACGCGAGCTGACGCGGCTGGTGGAGGGCCGGCTGGCGCGGGCGCGGGAGGAACTGGCGCCGTTCGCGGGCGAACTGGCGGAGGTCGGCGGATTGCCGGCCTTGCCGGAGGCGACGATGGCGGAGCTGCCGCGGTGGCGCGCGCTGGCCGGCCTGACCCTAACCCAGAAGGGAGGGGTGCGCGGGCGCGCGGACAGCAGAGCTGGGCTGGACGCGGCCGGCGCCAAGCGGCTTAAGGCGCTGGGGCTGACGGAGACCGCGTGCGCGGCGCTGCACGCAACGCGAGGCCTGCCGGAAGCGGCCGACTTCGCGCTGGAGACGGCGCTGCTGGAGCTGCTGCGGCCGGCGGCAGCGGAGTTGCAGCTCGAGTTCGCGGCGCGGGGCGAGTGCGACTTCACCGAGATCACGCTGCGGGCATGCGAGGCGCTGCGCGACGAGGCGGGCGCGCCGAGCGCGCTGGCGTTCGCGCTGGATGGGCGGCTGCAGCACATCCTGGTGGACGAGTTTCAGGACACGTCGGCGGCCCAGTACCGGCTGCTTCAGGCGCTAACGCAGGACTGGCAGCCGGGCGACGGACGGACGCTGTTTCTGGTGGGCGATCCGATGCAATCCATCCACCGCTTCCGCAACGCGCGGGTAGAGCTGTTCCTGCGTACGGCGGAGGAAGGGCGGATGGGCGCGACCGCGCTTGAGCAGTTGACGCTGGCGCGCAACTTTCGCTCGCAGGCGGAACTGGTGGAGTGGGCGAACGGCGTCTTCAGGGGGATCTTTCCGGCGGAGGACGACGCGGAAATCGGCGCGGCGCGATTCAGCGCGGCGGCGGCGGCGCAGGAGACAGAGGTGGAGGCGAAAGTCGAGACGCACGCGGTGGGCGGCGCCGCCGGACGAGACGAGGCCGCAGTGGTGGCGGAGTTGGCGCGGCGAGAGCTCGATGCGGACGCCGGAGAGATCGCGATCCTGGTGCGTGCGCGGACGCATTTGCGCACGATTTTGCCGGAGCTGCGGCGGCGCGGCATCGCGTTCGAAGCGGTGAAGCTGTGGACGCTGGAGGAGAGCCCGGTGGCGCGCGACCTGCTGGCGCTGACGCAGGCGGTGTTCGACCCGGCGGACCGCGTCGCGTGGCTGGCGGCGCTGCGCGCGCCCTGGTGCGGGCTGACGCTGGCCGACCTGCACGCGCTGTGCGGGGATTTGCCGGACGGCGAGGCGGATGCGACGGTGGCGGAGCTTTACGCGGCGCGGGCGGAGCGGCTGTCGGAGGACGGACAGCAGCGGGCGGCGCGGACGATGGAGGTATTGAACGCGGCGGCACGGGAGCGGGGGCGCGTGCCGGCGAGGCGGCTGATGGCGTGGTGCTGGCGGGCGCTGGGCGGCGAGGCGTGCGCGCCGGAGGGAGCGAATCCGGCGGATGCGGAGGCGATGCTGGGACTGATCGAGGCGCACGACCACGGCAACGGAACACTCGACCTGGACCGGGTGAGGGAGGAGGCGCAGAAGCTGATGGCGGCTCCGGAACATCCCACGGAGGCGCGCGTGAAGGTGATGACCATGCACCAAGCCAAGGGGCTGGAGTTCGACACCGTGATCCTGCCGGGACTGGGGCGGCCGCCACGGCGAGAGGACCAGCGCCTGCTGCATTGGCGGTACCGCCCAGCGGCGGAAGGAGCGGAGGCGCGCCTGCTGTTGGCGGCGGCGCCGCCGAGAGGCGGCGAGAGCCCGGCGTACAAGCTGGTGCAGCAGGAGGAGAAGGCCTCGAACGAGCAGGAGACGCTGCGGCTGCTCTACGTGGCGGCGACGCGGGCGAAGCGCACGCTGCACCTGGTGGCGGAGGTGAAGCACCGGAACGATGGTGAGCTCGCGCAACCGCGGGCCGACTCGCTGCTGCGGCCGCTGTGGCCGGCGGTGAGAGGCGAGCTGGAACGGCAGGCGGCAAGCGCGCAGGGCGGCGGACCACCGGCCGCGGCTGCGCCGCGGGAAAACAGGATGCTGCGGCGCGTGGCGGCGGACTGGGCGCCGGCGGGGTCTCCCGCGGAGGTGACGTGGGCCGCGGCGGCTCCGGCGGCGCCGCCAGCAGCGATGCAGCCGCGGCACGGCACGGCGGCGGCGCTGGCACGGCAGTTGGGGACGGCGGCACACATTGTGCTGCGGCGGATGGCGGGGCGCGCTCCGCTGCGATGGACGCCGGGCGAGCTGAAGCAGGCGTTGTGGGCGGCGGGCGTGGGACCGGCGGAGCGGGACGAAGCGCGGGCGCGGCTGGAGCGGATGCTGACGCGGATGGCGGGCGACGAGCGCGGGCGATGGATCCTGGCGGCGCACGAGGAGGCGCACTGCGAGTGGGCGATCCAGGGGATGACGGCGGCGGGACTGCGGCAGGCGATCGTGGACCGGAGCTTCGTGGACGGGGGCGTGCGCTGGGTGATTGACTACAAGACCGGCGTGCACGAAGGGGCAGGACTGGAGGCTTTCCTGGACGAGCAGGCGGAGACGTACAAGGCGCAGCTCGAAGGCTATGCCGAGCTGCTCGGCGGGCTGGCGCCGCTGCCGGTGCGGTGCGGTCTGTACTTTCCGGCGCTGGGTGCCTGGCGGGAGTGGGAGGGTGGCGTAAACCCCGCCAGATCACACAATTAGTGGGGGGCTTGCTGGGCGACACGCTACCGGTGGCACTTAACTCCCTTGATCCGCGGGGAGATGGCGGGTACTATCCAACCAGCGCCGTGCGCAGCATAAGGGTAAGGAGACCGGTGTGCTCAAGCTGAAAAAACTGCAAATGCTGGGCTTCAAGTCCTTCTGCGACCGGACCGAACTGCAGTTCCCGGGCAGCGGGGTGGTCGGGGTGGTGGGGCCGAACGGGTGCGGCAAATCGAACCTCGCGGATGCGATCAGTTGGGTGCTGGGGGAGCAGTCGGCGAAGTCGCTGCGCGGCGGGCGCATGGAGGACGTGATCTTCGCCGGGACGCGCGAGCGGGCGGCGACCGGCATGGCGGAAGTCAGCCTGACGCTGGTGGACCCGGCGGAGTACGAGTTCGAGGCGATTGACGGAGGGACGGGAGACGAGGAAACGCAAGAGGCGGCGGAGCCGGGCGCGGACGAGGGGTGGGACGAGGCGAGCGAGGCGACGGAAGAGGGTCCCGCCTTAGCTGAGGCCGCGGAGCGGGCGGAGCCCGCGGGAGCGCCGGCGAGTTCCGG
The DNA here is from genome assembly GCA_021823305.1 of Acidobacteriota bacterium. GTDB lineage: Bacteria > Acidobacteriota > Terriglobia > Terriglobales > SCQP01 > SCQP01. The sequence goes on along the minus strand of JAKAOE010000026.1, from coordinate 530 downwards.
AGTCGTCCTGACCATCCGGAAGCGGCGGAAGTTCCGGGCGCACAACCGCAAGGGCGAGGTGGTGGTGACGCGGCGGCTGTTTCGCGACGGGCAGAGCGAGTACCTGATGAACGGCCGGCCGTGCCGGCTGCGCGACATCCAGGAGCTGTTCCTGGGCACAGGGCTGGGGCCGGATTCGTACGCGATCATCGAGCAGGGACGGATCGGGCAGATCTTGAGTTCGAAGCCCTACGACCGGCGCGCGATCCTGGAAGAGGCCGCGGGGGTGAGCAAGTACAAGGCGAAGCGGCGGCTGGCGGAGGCGCGGCTGGAAGCGGCGCGGCAGAATCTGGCGCGGATCAACGACATCTTTGAAGAGGTCACGCGGCAGGTGAACTCGCTCAAGCGGCAGGCGGCGAAGGCGCAGCGCTACCGGCAGCTCAAGGCCGAGTTGGAAGCGCACCAGCGCAGGCTGCTGCGGGCGAAGGCGGAGGCGCTGGGGGCGCAGGCCGAAGCGCTGGCGCAGGCGCAAGCGGCGGCGCAGGCCGAGC
>JAKAOE010000025.1 GCA_021823305.1 Acidobacteriota bacterium | reverse complement strand
GTAAATCCAGCTCCCGGCGGTCATCTGCCCGTACATCATCAGCCCCTTGCGGTCGAGCTCGTCGAAGGTCTCCCAATTCGCCCAGTGGCCCACGATGTTGGAATTCGCGATCAGCACCCGCGGCGCATAGCTGTGGGTGGGGAAAATCCCCACCGGCTTGCCCGACTGGATCAGCAGCGTCTCCTCGTCGCCCAGCTTCTCCAGCGCCGCCACGATGGCGTGGTAGCAGGCCCAGTTGCGCGCCGCCTTCCCGCGCCCGCCGTACACCACCAGCTCCTGCGGCCGCTCGCCCACCTCCGGATCGAGGTTGTTCATCAACATGCGCAGCGCCGCCTCCTGCGCCCAGCCGCGGCAGCGCAACTGCGTGCCCCGTGGTGCCCGGATCGGGGCGCTCGGCGGCGCATCCAGGGCGGAATCCACCGGCGATGGGTTCGGCATTCTTTTAGTCTAGTCCACGAAAGTTAAGGATAGATGAACCCGCCGTCACTAGCCCGGTCTCTGCTAGTGTCCTAAACGTGAACCTTGCCCTCACCTGGGGTCTCGGCGCGGCGCTCGCCTGGGGCACCGCCGATTTTTGCGCCAAGAAGACCTCGAATCAGTTCGGCTTCTGGGCCACCGTCTGGGGCATGAACACCGTCGGGGCGCTGGCGCTCGGCCTCGCCTGGGCGGCGGGCGCGTTCACGTTGGGGGCGCCGCACCTGCCCGGCTTGGCGGCGCTGGCGGTGGGCAACACCATCGGCGGCGTATTTTTTTACTACGCCCTCGAGCACGGCCCGTTGTCGCTGGTCTCGCCCATCACCGCCGCCTACCCGGTGGTCTCGGCTTTTCTCGCCTTTCTCATCTCCGGCGAGCGCCTGGGCTTCGGCATGGGCCTGGCCGTCGCCGGCGTCATCGCCGGCACGCTGCTCGCCAGCGCCGGCGCCGCCCAGGACCGCCCCACCCCCGCCGGCCGCTGGGCGCTGCCCGCCGCGGTGGCCAGCGCGCTTACCTTCGGCGCCGTCTTCTACGCCCTCGCCGCTGCCGCCGCCGCCAACTCCGCCGCCGCCCCGGTGCTGGTCTTCCGCGTAGTGGGCGCCCTGCTGCTCGCCCCCCCGCTCCTCTTCGGCCGCCGCCTGCCGCGCGGCTTGTTTCGCTCCGGTTGGCTCTGGGCCACCGGCTTGCTCGACAGCCTCGCCTACCTGTTCTACGCCGCCGGCGCGCGCCAACTGCCCGTCTCCGTGGACTCCGCCTTGAGCGGCCTGTTCAGCGTCTGGACCCTGGTGCTGGCGGTGCTCTTCCTGCGCGAGCGCCTCAGCCGCCACCAGTGGGTCGGCGTCGCCCTGATCCTCCTCGCCGTCGCCCTCCTCGCCGTCAACCGATGAGCGAGGCTCTCAGAATGTAACGTAGGGGAGGTCGCTGAGCAGAAAGCCCATGGCGCTTTTCACCGTTCCTGGATCTTGAACTCATCATAGAGGTCGCGCACAACCGTCCAGAGAAGTCGCGGATCGGCGTGCGACTCGCGAATCCACCAGCGCAGTTCCACGGCTAGCGCCGTACTCGCTAGAACCAAGCTGCACTTGCGGGTCAGCGCCTCTTCAACCAACTGGCGCTTCTCGACTGCGGTGATCTCATTCCCGCGTTTAAGCCTGCGCGCGCCCCTCCGGATGGCGTCAAAAGTCGCCAATTCGCGCAACACGCCCGTGTCCACGATGAGCGGATGCAGGACCCTCACGCGCGAGCGCCGCCCGCCACCGGCGCCCAAGGGACGTCGTACCGTGCGGCGAGATCCCGCCGCTTGCCCCTGAGGCGGCTCGCGAGCGATTCGTCATTTCTTCGGAGCGACGTGAGCCGCGCCTCCAGAACCCGCCGGTCTCCGTCCCGGGTCCAAGCTTCGAGGTCCTTTCTCGCGCCCGCCCAGAACGCACTGAGCACGTGGTAGGTCGGCAGAACTCGGGTGTCATTAATCAGCAGCTCGGCGGCATGCGCCGGCAGCCAGTCGCGCCTCAAGTTGGCGGCAAGGGGATCGGTGCCACCCGCAAGGTACCGCTGGTAGGACTGATCCACAAGCGCCTTGAACGCTGGATCGCCGGCCAAGCGCTCGAATATCGCGGTGGCCGCGCTTTCCGCGCTGTGGAGCAGCTCGTCGTGTTTTGCAAACGCTGCACGAAACTCAGGGTTCTCGGCGGCGAAATCCTCGAGATTTGGCTGCTGATCATACCCGACCCGCTGCTCCAGTACGGGGATCAACTCGGAGAACCGTCCCCCGGCCCGCCAACCGAATTCTCCGTGCGCAAGCAGCGCAATCTCCTGCTCCAAACCCTCAATGAGCGGGTTGAGCACACTGTGGATCCACGCTCGCACACGTTCCGGTCCCGGCGCGGCCTGACGAGCCGGCTTCTTCCTATCCATGCCGCCATCGTAGCACCGGGCCATCTCCCTATCTTTCCGTCTACGCTACAATCGCCTGCATGGCTGAGTGCCCCATTTGCGGCCTGGGCGAACGCTGCCGCAATCACTGGGTCGCCGCGCAAGAGCCCAGCGGCGAGATCGAGTTTCAGATCGGCCCCATGACCGCCAGCGAGGACAACCTCATCCTGCTGCGCAACAAGCTCAAGAACCCGCCCTTGCGCCAGCTCTTCGACGCCATCGCCCTCTCCCCCTCCTGGGTCGAAACCGGCGCGGCCGCGCCAGGGCAGGGAAGACTGCTCGCCTATCTCGCCTGGCCGCTCGAGTTGCGTGGCGCCGTCCACCGCTCGCTCTTCCCCAACGGCGCTCCCGGCGCCGGCCCGCCGCCGGCGGCGCCGGTGATGTTTGAGCATCGGCTCGAGGACCTCGACCTCGACGCGGTCGAGCTCGATCTGGTCAATTGCCTTCCCGACGAGCTGCTGTATTGGGCCCGCTTCCACCTCCGCCTGGCCGGCATCGGCGACGTGCACTTCTCCTATATGCAGCTCCTCTGGGCGGAGAGCGTATCCTGGGCGCGCCTGCTCCAGTCGCCGTCGCTGCGCGCGCAAGCCCAGGCGCTGATCCGCCTGCTTTTCGGCGGCCTGCTCGATCCCCTGCGCGCCGCCTTCGCCGGGCGCGAGGTTCGTGTCCTGGCCGAGGGCGAGAACGGCCAGCCCGCGCGGCTCGAAGCCGGTTGCGACGTGGACGAGATCGCCACCGTGCCCGCTCCCGGTGATCGCGAACTCCACCTCGGCGAGGAGATCGAGATGTTGATCAACCATCGCCGCCTCCAACCCCTGCTGCGCGAACAGCTCTTCGCCTCCGCCGTCAACTAGCCGCCCGCCGAGGCCACCCTTAGCGCCTTCCGCGTCTCCAAGTCTTGCAGGAGGTTCAAGCCATGGCACCCCGCTCGCTCCTGCGGCGCGATCCCTACGGCGCCGATATCTTCGATCTGCGCCGCAATTTTGACGATTTGTTCAACCGGATGTTCAGCTCTCCCTTCGTCGAGCGCTGGACCGCTCCCTCCACGGCCGGCTACGCCTGGATCCCGCCGGTCGAAAGCTACATTGACCAGAACAAGTTCATCGTCCGCCTCGCCTTGCCCGGCGTCAGGCCGGCGGATGTCAACCTCCAGGCGCACGGCAACGAGCTCACCATCAGCGGCGAGCGCAAGCAGGAGGTCACCCCCTCCGACGAGCGCACCTTCCAGCGCGAGTTCGCCTACGGCGCCTTCGAGCGCGTCGTTCCGCTGCCCGAGGGCGTGCAGACCGAGAAGATCGAGGCCAACTTCAACCACGGCGTGCTCGAAATCTCGGCCCCACTGAGCGAGAAGGCGCTGCCGCGCAAGATCGAAATCAAGGGCGAGACCACCGCCGCTGGTCGTAAGCTTGCGGCCTAAGCCGCCCGCCGCCGCTCCTGGACGTAGCGTCCGATAATGGCTCTTATGTCGTATGTCGCCCGGGAGCCGCCCGCCACGCCCTCGGCGGCACCGTTTCGCGTCTAGCGCTGCGCGGTGGCCGGTTTTTCGCAGGGTACGGGCGAGAGCACCGCCGGCCGCTCGTTCAGCGGGTACTTGGCGTCCACCCGCGCCACGATCTGGTCGAACTTCGTACGCTGCTCCGGTGTCAGAATGGCGCGCAGCCGCTGCCGGTCGTGCTGCCGCAACTGGTCGAACTGCGGCGCTAGGCGTTGCTCCAGTTGCTGGTACTGGCCCACGGTCTGCTGCAGGATGGTGTCCACCTGCCGCCGCTGCTGGTTGCTGAGGTGCAGCAGTTGCGCCATCTCCTTGGCCACCTCGCGATGCTCGCGGATGTCGTACTCGTTGGCGGTCTCCGCGTGCAGCACGTAATGCTCGATGAAGTTCATCGCAGTGGCGCCGAGCAGCAGCCCGCTGATGAAGATCAGCGCCACGTAAGTCACCGCCCGCCGTTCAGAGTTCATAGCCATCGCCTCCTCACGGATTCATCAGGTTGAGCATCACGTCCGCCAGCTTGGGCTTGACGTGCGACGCCGCCGGATGATTCGGGTTCAGGTGCGGCACGTCCAGCACCATGGCTTCGTCCACATTCGGCCGCTCGGTCCGGTGCACGTCGTAAACGAAGGTGCACAGCGTGGCCGCGAACAGTGCCCCGGCGATGGCCACGTCGCGCCAGCGCACCGGCCGGCCCAGCAGACGCGAGCGCGCCCGCCGCTCCGCCTCCTCCTGGATGCGGACCCGCACCCGCGCCAGGAAAAACGGCTGCGCCGGCGGTTCCCCCTCCAGGCGCAGCCCGGCCAGCAACTGCCGGCTGCGCAGCGCGTCCTGCCAGCCGCCGCGGCAGGCCGGGCAGCGCTCGGCATGCGCCGCCAGGCGGCTCGGAAGCTGCGGCTCGGGCCCCGCGTGCTGGGCCAGGTATTCCTCCATCCCCATGATAAAAGCGCGACACTTGGACATGACCGGTTCCCTTGACGTTCCCTAAATGCGCTTGCGCGCCAGTGCGCCCAGCAGTGCCTGCCGGGCGCGGAACAGCCTCACCTTGACGGTGTTTTCATTCAGATTCAAAATTTGCGCCACTTCGCGCACCGAATAGCCCTCGATCTCCTTCAGCACCAGCAGCACGCGGTCGTCGGTGTTGAGCCGGGCCAGCAGTTTGCCCGCCAGCTCGCGCAGCTCCACCTGCCGTTCCAATCCCGCCATGCCCGCCTCGCCGGCCACGTCGCGGTTCTCGATCCAGGCCGATTCCTCTTCCGACAAGTCGGCCAGGATCGTGGCCCGCCGCACCTTCTGCTTGCGCAGGTGGTCGTAGCACTCGTTCACCGCGATCTTGTAGATCCAGGTGGCCACGGCGGATTGAAAATTAAACTTGTCCAGCGCGAAGTAGACCTTCGCGAAAACTTGCTGGGCGATGTCGTCGCAGTCGTTCGAATTGCGCAGAATGCCGCGGATGACGGAAAACACCCGCGGATGGAAGCGCCGCACCAGCTCGTCGAACGCCCCCTCCTCCTGTCGCTGGCAGCGGCGCATCAGGGCGAACTGGGCCGCCGCGTCGGGGGTCGAGGCCGCACTCGCCCCGACCACGCCCAAGCCCGGCAACACCGCTTCCATGTCTTCTCCGACGTCGCTCATGGCTGCCGCGTTTCGGGAAGGAAGACTTTTTCCTCGCTCCTAAAAGAATACAGGAACCCAGCCCCCACCCACTTCCGCGTCGCGCGGCGCTCAAGGGCCCCGCGCCCGTCCCTTCGCCGGCGCACTTTACCAATCCTGGCGTTTAGCCCAACGGCGCGTGTCTATTCCCACTCAATCGTCGCCGGGGGTTTTGAGCTGATGTCGTACACCACGCGGTTGATCCCCTGCACTTCGTTGACGATACGGTTGGCGATCGCACCCAGGACTTCATACGGCAGCCGTGCCCAGTCGGCCGTCATCCCGTCCTCCGAGCGCACCGCGCGCAGCGCGCAGGTCAGCCCGTAGGTGCGCTGGTCGCCCATCACCCCCACCGTCCGCACCGGCAGCAACACCGCGAACGCCTGCCACAGCTCGGCGTACAGCCCCGCCCGCCGGATCTCCTCCTGCGCGATCGCGTCCGCCATCTGCAGCAGCGCCACCTTTTCCGCCGTCACTTCGCCCAGGATGCGCACCGCCAGCCCCGGCCCCGGAAACGGCTGCCGCTGCAGCAGCTCCGGGCTCAATCCCAGGTCGGCGCCCACCCGCCGCACTTCGTCCTTGAACAGCTCGCGCAGCGGCTCGATCAGCTTCAGCCGCATCCGCTCCGGCAGCCCGCCCACATTGTGGTGGCTCTTGATCACCGCCGCCGGCCCCGCCACCGACACCGACTCGATCACGTCCGGGTAGAGCGTTCCCTGCACCAGGAACTCGACCCGCCCGTGCAGCTTCTCCAGCCGCGCCGCTTCCCGTTCGAACACCTCGATGAACACCCGCCCGATGGTCTTGCGCTTGCGCTCCGGATCGGTCACCCCGGCGAGCGCCGTCAGAAACTCCGCCCCCGCGTCCACGCCGGTCACCGGCAGCCCCAACTGTTCCTTCATCGCGTGCTGCACCTCGTCGAACTCGCCCCGCCGCAGCACGCCGTTGTCCACGAACACGCACTCCAGCCGGTCGCCGATCGCCCGGTGCACCAGCGCCGCCGCCACCGCCGAATCTACTCCCCCGCTCAGCCCGCACACCGCTCTTCCCTGCTCGCCCGCCTGCCGCCGGATGCGTTCCACCTCCTCGGCGATGAACGCCCCCGGCGTCCAGTCGCGCGCCACGCCGCACAGGTCGAGAAAGTTGCCCAGAATCTCGCGCCCGTGGTCGGTGTGCTGCACCTCGGGATGAAACTGTACCCCCCACATCCGCCGTTCCGGCGCCGCGATCGCCGCCAGCGCCGACGGGCTCCGCCCCGCCACCCTGAATCCGGCCGGCAGCCGCAGCGCCGCGTCGCCGTGCGACATCCATACTGTCTCCCGCCCGCTGCTCCCGTGGAACAGTCCGCAGCCGGGGTCCACCTCTACCTCCGCCCGCCCGAACTCGCGCCGGTCCGCGTTCTCCACCGTCCCGCCCAGCGTGTGCACCATCAGCTGCAGCCCGTAGCAGATGCCCAGGATCGGCAGCCCCGCCGTCCACACCTCCGGGGCGCAGCGCGGCGCGCCCTCGGCGTACACCGACGCCGGCCCGCCCGACAGGATGACCCCCGCCGGATGCTGCGCCGCGATCCGCTCCCAGCTTGCGTTGAAGGGCAGGATCAGGCTGTACACGCCCAGCTCGCGCACCCGCCGCGCGATCAGTTGCGAGTATTGCGCCCCGAAGTCCAGCACCACGATCGAGCGGTGTTCCATGGTTCGCCTACAGCACGAAATTCACCAGCCGCCCCGGCACCACCACCACCTGCCGCGGCGTCGCGCCCGCCAGCAGCGGTGCAATGCGCTCGTGCGCCCGCGCCGCCCGCTCCAGCTCCGCCGCTTCCGTTTCCGGCGCCGCCTTCAGCCGCGCCCGCAGCTTGCCGTTGACCTGCACGATGATCTCAATCTCATCCTCCCGCGCCAGCTCGGCGTCGAATGCCGGCCAGGGCTCGCGCCCGATCTCGCCCGTGTGCCCCGCCCGCCGCCACAGCTCATGCGCCAGAAACGGCGCGAACGGCGCCAGCATCATCAGCAGCATGCGGCTCACCTCGCCGCGCGCCCCCGCCGAGAGCTCGCCGTCGCCCGCCTGCCAGGCGTTCACCAGTTCCATCAGCGCCGCGATCGAGGTGTTGAAGTGCCACCGTCCCTCGAAGTCGCGCGTGATCCGCCGCAGCGTCTGGTGCGCCCGCCGCAGCAGCGCCGCGTCGCCCGTCCCGTCGCTCCCGCCCTGCGCTTCCCGCCCGCCGGCCGCGGGCCCCGCCAGCCGCCACACCCGCCCCAGGAAGCGGTGAATCCCCTCCACCCCCTGGTCGTTCCAGTCGAAGTCCTTCTCCGGCGGCGCCGCGAACAGCACGTACATCCGCGTCGCGTCCGCCCCGTAACGCTCGATCAGCTCCGCCGGGTCCACCACGTTGCCGCGCGACTTCGACATCTTGGCGCCGTGCCGCGTGATCATCCCCTGGGTGAACAGCCGCGTGATCGGCTCGTCCAGCCGGCACAGCCCCAGGTCGCGCATCGCCTTGGTGAAAAAGCGCGTGTAGATCAGGTGCAGGATGGCGTGCTCGATCCCGCCGATGTACTGGTCCACCGGCAGCCAGCGCGCGATCGCCTCCGCCTCGAACGGCCGCGCCTCGCTCTGCGGGCTGACGTAGCGGTAGAAGTACCAGGACGAATCCACGAACGTGTCCATGGTGTCGGTCTCCCGCCGCGCCTCGCCGCCGCACTTCGGGCACGTCGTCCGCCAGAAGCTTGCGTCCGCCGCCAGCGGCGACTGCCCCTCGCCGGTGAGCTCGACGTTCTCGGGCAGCAGCACCGGGAGCTGCTCGTCCGGCACCGGCACCATGCCGCACTTCGGGCAGGCGATCATCGGGATCGGCGTGCCCCAGAACCGCTGCCGCGACACGCCCCAGTCCTGCAGCCGGTAGCTGACGGTTCCCTTCCCGAACCCGTCGGCCTCCGCCTTGGCGGTCATCGCCGCCATCGCCTGGCGGTTGTCCATGCCGGTGTACGGCCCCGAGTTCACCAGCGCGCCGTCGCCTTCGAGCGCCGCCTCCGGCCGTTCGGGCGCGCCCTCCGCCGGCGCCACCACCACCCGGATCGGCAGCTCGTACTTGCGGCAAAAGTCGAAATCGCGCACGTCGTGCCCCGGCACCGCCATCACCGCTCCTGTGCCGTAGCCCATCAGCACGAAGTTCGCCACCCACACCGGCAGCCTCTCGCCGCTGAACGGGTTGCGCGCGTACCGCCCGGTGAAGAACCCTTCCTTCGGCGGCTCTTCCCCCGGCGCCAGCTTGCCCAGCCGCTGTCGCAGCGCCCGCGCCTGTTCCCGCTGCCCGGCGTCGAGCAACTCCGCCGCCAGCGGATGCTCCGGCGCCAGCAGAATCGCGCTCGCCCCGTAAATGGTGTCGATCCGGGTTGTAAACACCTTGATCGGCGCGCCGCCGCCCTCCAGGGCGAACTCCACCTCCGCGCCCTCGCTGCGCCCGATCCAGTTGCGCTGCATGGTGCGCACCCGCTCCGGCCATTCCGGCAGCGTGTCCAGCCCGCGCAGCAGCTCCTCCGCGTAGGCGGTGATGCGGAAGTACCACTGCTCCAGCTCGCGCTGCTCCACCTGCGTGTCCTCGTGCCGCCAGCACACGCCGCCTTCGGCCTGCTCGTTGGCCAGCACCGTGGCGCACTTCGGGCACCAGTTCACCAACCCCTTCTTGCGGTACGCCAGCCCGCGCTCGTAAAAGCGCAGGAAGAGCCACTGGTTCCAGCGGTAATACTCCGGCAGGCAGGTGGCCACCTCGCGCGTCCAGTCGTAGCTGAAGCCGAAGCGCTGGTCCTGCCCCTTCATGTGCGCGATGTTGCGCAACGTCCAGGTGCGCGGATGGGTGCGGTTCTGGATCGCCGCGTTCTCCGCCGGCAGCCCGAAGGCGTCCCACCCCATCGGGTGCAGCACCTCGTCGCCCCGCATCCAGCAGTAGCGCGCCAGCGCGTCGCCGATGGCGTAGTTGCGCACGTGCCCCATGTGCAGCGCCCCGCTGGGATAGGGCAGCATCTCCAGCACGTAGTATTTGCGCCCGCCGCGGTTGACGCCGGCGAAGGGGTTCTCCGCCGCCCAGCGCCGGGCCCATGCGGGCTCGAAGCTGGCCGGTTGGTAGGCCGCTCCCTGCGAAGACTCGTCCATGGAATTGTCTATGATAGCGAACCCGAACCTAGGCGCGCGCCCGCGTGCCCTGCACCGCGGCCAGGTACAGCCCCAGCCACGCCGCCGGCGTCCAAAGATAGGCCCAGCCGCGGTTGTCGCCGCCCTGCGTCAGCAACACCAGCAACAGCGCCTGCGCCGCCAGGAACCCGCCGAACACCGCCCCCTGCAGTGCGTGGCGGCGCCCGCGCAGCGCGGCCGCCGCCGCCAGGATCGCCACCACGGCGATCAGCTCGTCGAACAGGAAGCTGTAGGGCGCCAGCAACAGCGATACCAGCAGCAGCAGCGGCGCCTGTTCCCTCCAGCGCCAATCCGCGCGCCGTCGCCAATAGTGCGCGATCGCCCACACCATCCCCGCCCCCGGAAGCACGATCGCCGGCCAGGCGCCGCCCACCGCGGCGCGCACCGCCCCCACCAGGTTGGGAAAGCGCTGCGTCGCCACGTGCGTCGCCGCCAGCGAGCCCAGGTACTGCCCGGCCACTTTCGGATCCCAGGCCAGCACCGCCGCCATCGCTCCTCCCACGCTCGCCAGCAGTCCCCACAGATAGCGCCTCCGGCGCCGCTCCAGCGCCCAGAGCAGAAACACCGGCCAGAACAGGAAGCAGATGTTGAACTTGAGCGAGGCCAAAAACAGCGCCGCCCCGGCCGCCGCCGGCCGCCGTTCCTCCCAGGCGAGAAACAGCGCAAACCCCAACAGCACCAGCCAGGTGGTTTCGGCGGTCAGCAGAAACAGATACGCGGGCACGAACAGCAGCGGCGCCAGGCCGCGCCGCGAAGGCAGCCCCAGCCCGTACACCCGCGCCAGCAGAGCCAGCGCGTAGAGCACGCCGGCCAGCGATATCGCGTCCCAGACAAAAAACGCCCAACCATTATGCCCGTCATATCC
>JAKAOE010000024.1:1938-10795 GCA_021823305.1 Acidobacteriota bacterium | reverse complement strand
GGTCTCCAGAATCTGCGAGCCGATGTGGAAGCCGATCGCCTCCGCCTCCAGCCACCGCCCCATCGCCCCCCGCCGGCTGCGCAGGTAGAGCCGCTCCGCCTCCTCCATCGCCACTCCGAACTTGTGCCCGCGCTCCCCGGTCGCGATGTGCGGATGCGTCGCCGCCGCCACGTCCGGGTTCACCCGCAGCCCGAAGCGCGCTTTCCGCCGCCGCTTCGCCGCCCGCTCCGCCAGCAGCTCCAGCTCCGGCTCGCTCTCCACCTGGAACAGCAGAATCCCCGCCGCCAGCGCCTGGTCCATCTCCGCCGCCGTCTTGCCCACCCCGCTGTACACCACCTTGCCCGCGTCCCCGCCCGCCCGCCGCACCCGCGCCAGCTCGCCCCCGCTCACCACGTCGAAGCCGCTGCCCCATGCCGCCAGCCGCCGCAGCAGCGCCAGGTTGCCGTTCGCCTTCACCGCCGCGCAAATCAGGTGCTCCCAGCCCGCGAAGGCGCGTGAATAGGCCCGATATGCCGCATGGATCGCGTCGAAGTCGTAGACGTAGAGCGGCGTGCCGAAGCGCCGCGCCAGCGCCTCCAGCGCCACCCCGTTTGCCTCCAGCCGCCCATTTGCGGCAACTTGGAGACGCCCTGAGCGAAAGGTGGCCGAGCCACTGCGGGTGCGAATGCTGCGCATGCGTTCCGCGCCTAAACCGCCTTCAGCACCACCACCGTGCGGTCGTCCGGCGCCGCCAGCCCCTGCCCGAACTTCTCCGAGTCGGCGAAGATCGCCTCCAGCACCGTCTCCGCCTCCTCCGCCGCCACTTGGCGCAGCAGCCGCTCCAGCCGCGCCCGCCCGTACTCCTCCCCGGCGCGGTTGAGAAACTCCGTGATCCCGTCGCTCACGCACACCACCATCTCCCCGGGCGCCAGCCGCAGCGTCTTCTCCTCGTAGCGCGAGCCCTCCAGCATCCCCAGCGGAATCCCCGCCGCCGGAACGATGTGGCAGCCCTGCGCGGTCACGTGGATCGGATACGGCAGCCCCGAGTTGGCGATCTGCAGCCGCCGGCTGCGCTCCGACCACAGCGCGTAGATCAGCGTCATGAACTGCGACTCCACCTGCCGCTCCAGCAGCGCCTGGTTCACCGCCGCCAGCATCTCCGCCGGCGCCGGATGCCGCCCCGCCTGCATCCGCAGCACCCCGCTCACCACCGCCCCGTACAGCGCCGCCCCCGCCCCCTTGCCGCTCACGTCCCCCACCGCGATCGCCGTCCGCTGCCCGCGGTAGGGGATGAAGTCGTACAGGTCGCCGCCCAATTGCCGCGCCGCCACCGTCCGCGCCGCGATCCGCAGGTGCGGCAGCTCCGGCACCCGCGCCGGCAGCAGGTGCTCCTGCACCTCCTGCGCCATGCGCAGGTCGCGCTCCATCTTGCGCTCCGCCCGCACCACCTGCTGGTAGAGCCGCGCGTTCGCCATCGCCACCGCCATCTGCGCCGCCAGCGTGCTCATCGTGCGCGCGTGCCGCTCGGTGTAGTAGCCCTTGCGCGTGTGCTCCAAATCCAGCACCCCCAGCACCTGGTCCTGGTGCACCAGCGGCACCGCCAGCTCGCTGCGCACGTCCGGGTTCACCTCGATGTAGCGCGCATCCTCGCGCACGTCCTTCACCACCACCGCCTCGCGCGCCGCCATCGCCGCCCCGGTGATCCCCCGGCCCACCGGAATGTCGTGCTTGATCTGGATGTGCTCGCCCAGCTTCACCGAGATCCGGTGCTCCAGCTTGTCGCCCGCCTCGTTCAGCATCAGCACGCTGAAGAGCTGGTACTCGATCACCCGCCGCACCATCTCCGCCGTCCGCGTCAGCAGGTCGTCCAGCGACAAGATCGAGGTCATCTCCCGGCTGATGTCGTTCAGCAGCGCCAGCGTCTTCTCCCGCTGCACCGCGTTGCGGTACAGCTTGGCGTTCTCGATCGCGCTCGCGATCCGGCTGGCGATCAGCACCAGCGCCTGCAGGTGCGCCTCCGAGAACGCGTTCCGCTCCGGCGCCTGGATGTCGATCACCCCGATCGTTTCGTTCTTCCACAGGATCGGCACCGCCAGCTCGCTCCCGATCCCCGTCAGCGCCGGAATGTAGTTGGGCTCGGCGCTCACGTCGTTCACCCGCTGCGGCTGCCGCGTCGCCGCCGCCTTGCCGGTTACCCCGAGCCCCAGCTTCACCCGCACCTGCTCCACCACCTCCGGCAGGTGCCCCACCGCCAGCCGGATGCGCAGCTCCTGGGTGCGCTCGTTCAACAGCAGGATGGCGAAAATCTCGTAGTTCACCACCCGCCGCACCAGCTCCGCCACCCGGTGCAGCACCTGGTCCAGGTCCAGCGTCCCGTTCACCAAATCGCTCACCTCCAGCATGAAACCGGCGATGTCGGTCAACGGCGGCGCCTGCTGCCCTGTGGCCATGCTGGGATTCTAGCAAAGCACCCGAGCGCTGCCTCACCACCAAATCTGCTCGCCGCCGCTGAGAAGGAGATCCAGCAGCGCCCCCCTGGCGCCGGCGGGCAAAACGGGCGCATAGCCGCTGCGGTAGGGGCGCAGCACCCGAAGCGTGCGTACCACCTGCGCGGGCGGGCGCACGCCTGCGGCGGCAATCGCCTGCCCCACCGTGGCAGTGATCGGCACGCTAGTCCATCGGCCCTCGACCCGCACCCGCAGCCGCGCCTCAAGGCCCACATCCGGAGGCATGACAGCGCAGCGCGCGCCGGCGACGGCCAGAACCCGGCACTCGTTAGGCCTCGAGAGCATCGCGCGTGTGGCCGCCGCAAGCGCCGAGCCGCTCGCCGCCGCGAGCAGCGCGACGTCGTGGTCCGCGGGACTACGGCGAAGGTAGAAGAAGAGCCGATAGAAGCCAGGGGCCGCGCCTGCGAGCCTGACCGGTGACGCCGGGGGGAGAGTTCCCGTCGGGGCGTCGCGAACCGCAACCGCCTCCAACCGCAGCCGCCCGCGCCCACCGGGCTGGACCGCTACCATCCGATAGATCCGTACCACGTACCCCAAGTCGTAACGCGCCGGCTGACCCCGATCCAACGCGTAGGTCAACTGCAGCTCGACCGGGCCGGCGATGCCGACAAACCTCTGCGCCACGTACGGACCCAGCAGCAAGGATTGCGATAGGGCCGGGGACAACGGCAGGCTTTCGGAGAGCTTGGCGAACGCAGCCCGAATCCGCTCCCGGCCAAAGCACCCCCTAGCCGCCGCCCTGGCCAGCACGGCACGAAGCTGCTTCAGCCCGTCGAGCAGTGCAACCGGCATGCCGTTCCCGACGAAACGGCTGGCCACAGGGTCCATCTCAATGTTCACCTTGCCGCGCGCCAACGCCCACTCCAGCCCGACGACGCGGTCGCGGTAAGACCCTGACAGAGCCCTGCACCCCCGCCCACCCGCCATGCGAATCTCGACGCGCGCCGGGCGGTAGGCGCGCTCCGTCTTCTTCGGCTCACCCGGCGGATAGAGCAGCCCCCGGCGGAGTAAAAACACCGGCTGCGGGCGACTCCACACGCACCCGGACGCGGCGAGCAGCGGTGCCGCGAGCGCCAACAGCCGCAGCGTGCGCACCACGCGCCTCACCTGCTCTCCGCGATAACCGCTCATGGCCCATAGCCTCAACGGATTCGCAACTCGGCCGCTGGATCCGAGCGCGCCGCTCCAAATGCCACCACCACCGCCGCACCCAGGGAAATGACCACGAGGGCGAGGGCAACCCCGGCCAGGTCCAGGAGCCCACACTTCGGCACCCCCACCTGCCAATGCCTCAGCACCGGCTGCGCGAAGACTCCGAGCAGCACGCCCGCCCCCGCCCCAAGGCCACTGCTCACCATGCCTCGGCGTGCCAGCTCCAACGCCGTGTCGGCGGCCCGAGCTCCAAGTGCCGTCCGAATCGCGACCTCGCGCCGGCGAGAACTGGCCTCCATCACCGCCAGCGACCAGACGCCAAAGACGGCGATCGCGACAGCCACAAACGCCAGAGCCAGGAGCAGCGCGGTGGCGAATCTTGCCGGCGCGAAAAGCCGCACCAGGATCGAACGCAAGCTTCGTTGTGCATACACCGGCGCCCCTGGCATGGCGCGCTCAAACGCCCCCACCGCCGCGCGCCTGCTCGCAGGTGTCCCCCTCAAAACGAAGGTCATCTCCCCCGACAACATCGCGGAATCCGCCACGTAGATGCTCGGCAGGCTCCTTGCCAACGGTCCCAACCCCGGATCCGCAACGTCGGCCACCTCGCCGATGATGGTCCGCCGCTGCACCACGTTGCCGCGCCCCTCCATCCGCAGCGCAAGCGGCCGCCCGACAGGATCCCTGCCCCCGTGCGCGAGAACCCACGCCCTGCTAACAACCGCGTCTGCGCCGTTGCCACTCCAACGAAAGTCCCTCCCATGTAGCATCAATATTCCCAGTGCGCGGAAATACCCCGGCGTCACGATATGAACGCTGGCAGGCGCAAGCCCGCCCGAAGGCGAGCCGGCCCCAGCCGCCGCCGGCAGGATGATCTGGCCTCCGGAGAGCGGGGCTGGCGTGCCCGCCGCCACCGCCCGGATGCCGGCAACCTCACGCATCGCTTCTATGGCGCGACGATACTGCGAGGGCTGCCCGCCGTAGCTCGCGGACGACATATCCGCCATAAATGAGCCTACGCCCGCCACCCGCAGCCCAGTTGGAGCCCCGCTCGTCCGCACGTAAGTGCGGGCCATCGCGGCGGCCGCAGCCGCCAGCAACACCCCGAGCGCAACCTCCACCCCCACCACCGTACCGCCGCGCCCGCGCACCGGCTCGCCGCCGCCACCCCGCGCAACCTCGGCGGGATCAACACGCACGGAGTACGCCAGCACAGCTAGGGAAGCGACGGTGCCGACCAGCCATGCACAACCCAGCCCAAACGCGACCGCGCGCCAGTCGATCGCGACAGAGGCCAGCCGCGGCACATTGACCGGGCTCAGCGCAACCACCGCCCGGAGGGCCAAGGCCGCAGCGCCAATACCGACACCGAAAATCCCTATCCCCCACCACGCTGCCTCGGCCGCCACCCCCCCCGCCAAATCGCAGACTCCCGCACCGAGCGCACGCCGCAAGGCTACCTCGGGCCGCCGCTTCACCGCCCGTGCCCCAGCCGCACCGGCGTAGTTGGCGCACGCCGCCAGTAACACCAGTATCGTCGCCGCGAAAATGAGCCAAACCGGGACCGCGCGGCCCGCCAACAAGACTTCCTTCGCCGGCGTCACCCGCGCTCGCACCAGCCCGGCGTTCGTGGCCGGATAAGTGCGCGCAAGGCCGCGCGCTACAACACCAAGCTCCGCCTCCGCCCGAGCCACGCCCACCCCCGGCCGCAATCGACCAATCACCGACCAATAGCGCAAGTCGCGGGCCCCACCCGGGGCCGCGCCCCCGGCCGCAGCGGCGTTGAGCCAGATTGAGATACCCGCTGAGCCCACCGGGTACCGAAACCCAGCCGGCATGATCCCAGCCACACGGTACGGAATCCCTCCGACCAGCAAGGGGTTGCCAATCGCGTTCCCGGCGCCCCCCAACCGCGCTCGCCAAAAACCGCTGCTCACGATCACCTCGCGTGCGCCCCGGCGACCGTCGGCCACCGACCACCCCGCCCCGACCGCCGGCGCTACGCCCAAGACCGTAAAAAACGCCGGCGAGACGATCAACGCTTGGACCTCCCTCGGCCGGCCGGCGACCAAAACCGGGACCCGCTCCTCCGTGAACGCCGCCAACTGCGCTGCCCGCCCCAGCCTCGCCTGCCAACTCACGAAATCCGGCCAGGACGCATACGAATTCTGGGCCCGAGTCCCGTTCCTAGTGCCAACCGAGAGCGCCACCAGCCTCGCCGCCTGCGGGAACGGAAGCGGCTGCAGTACAACGCTGTCCAGGACACTGAACGCGGCCACCGCCAAGCCGACCGCCAACCCGGCGGCGACCACGCTGCCCGCTCCTGCGCCAAGTGCCCGGAACCGAGCGCTCGCCATGCTTTACACCTCCTCAGTCTGGAACGGCGCCAGCCTGCCCGGCACCGGCGAAGGCGGCTCGAATACAAACTCGGAAAGCCGCGGGAAAGCCGGCCTGCCACCCGCTAGATACTGAAGGAATTGCTCGAACAGCCCGGCCCCCGGCAAGAGGTGGTCAATCCAGAGAAATTGCCCGGACTCGTTCACCTCGAGAAACCACCACTCCCCCTCCCCATCCACGGCAAAATCGAAACATCCGAATGCAAGCCCCGCATCAGCGACGAACTTACGCACTTTGGCCGCGAGAGGGACGGGCACGGCGACCTCTTCCAGCCTGGCGACTCCGGTCGTGGAGTCGGGTCGCCAGTCCAGTGACGGCGAGTACACGGCAAACGCTCGCAGCTCCTCGCCAAGCTGCATAAGCCGCACATCGAAGACCTTTTCAACCAGCCGCTGGTAAATCCCCGGGCAGAAGGCGACCGAATCCGCGTCAACAACGTCCAGCGGCATCGGTATCTCCGCCGTGACCGCCATCGCAGACCTCCTGAGGCCAGCATTTTGCCAAACGTGGGGGAAAAACGTCTTGTGGATCCAGCGCCCACCCATCGTCGCCAGCCTTCCAGCTAGAGCGGACGGATCGTTCCCCATCAGCGTCTGCGGCACGTTCAGTTGGCACTCCCGCGCCAGGCCGATCTGTGCCGCCTTGCGGTCGATAAAACGCGCGCGGCTCGGCGCGTTCACGCATCGGCACCCGGCACGCTCGATCGAATAGTCGAGGCACGCGACGAAACGCCTCGCCTCCGTCAACGCGAACCTATGATCCGCGGCGGCCATGGAAGGATGCGGCGCAAACGCCTGCGGCCGACGGTACCAGACCGTGTCCGCAGGCGAAATGGGCCTCGAACCAAGGCGAACGGAGACCACGCGCCCGAGCTCCACCAGCGCCCATTCCGGATCGCGCGGCCCAAATCCCGGCCACTGGAACGTCGCCACCCCCGCGCGCGCGAGTGCCCACCCCACCGCCGCCGCATGGTAATCGTCTGGGCCAGAGATAATGATGACAGCCATTCCTAACCGAGACCGCGTCGACGGGCCCTCGAAGGGGCCCGCCGATCCGCAACGCCCCCCACGATCGGCGGGCGAATTTTCCTCACTCGTAACCGTCGACGTTCGTGTCGTCGCCCTGCACCTGATCGGTGCAGCCGCAGGGGCTGGTGCTGCCATTGCAGTTACTGCTTGGGTTCGACCCGGCTCCGCCGGCGACGAGATCGAGTTCCTCAACAGACAGCTCGCGCGCGTACAGGCGCGCGACCGTGCGCTTGCCATTTTTTCCGGACATAAAGTTTTCTCCTTTTCTCAATTTTCCAACGTACCTCTGCCTCAGACCGTCGCTCGGCGGTGAACCGCGCGACGCCCTCGGGGCGGCAGTCCCCCGAAATTTCACAATCCCCCTCCCAGACGACTCGCGCCCGCCAAAAGCCCGTCGCCTGCGCCGCTTGCCGGCCTGAGGCGCACCACGCGATCAGCGCTTTCCACCGTCTGCGGTCGGTGCGCCGCAACAATCCGGGTCACTTTTAGTCCCCGAAGCGATTCCACAATCACACGTTCTGTCTCAAGATCGAGGTGGCTGGTCGCCTCGTCTAACAGGAGGATGGAGGGCTCCTTGTAGAGGGCGCGGGCGATTAGCAGACGCTGCTTCTGCCCGCCCGATACGCCCGCCCCAGCGCTCCCGATCACAGTGCCGTAACCCATCGGCATCGCCTCGACTTCGCCCGCGATAGCAGCCAACGCGGCGCACTCCTCCACCCGCTCCAGATCCGGCTCGCCATCAAAAAAGTGGATGTTCTCCGCTATCGTCCCTGAGAACAACTCGTCGTTCTGCAGCACGACTCCGACACCGCCTGCCCACCCCGAGCAACCCGCGGCTCCCGGCGCCCGACCCACCAACACCTCGCCCTGCCCAGGCCGCAGGAGCCCGGCGATCAGCTTAAGGAGCGTCGTCTTCCCGCAGCCCGACGGGCCGACCAAAGCGACAAACTCCCCGTCCTCCACGCGGAGGCTGAAGTCCCGGATAACCCAAGGCGTCACGGGATGGTAGCGGTACGAGGCGCCCTTGAGCTCAACCGTGCCGGCGCCGCATCCCTCGGCCGCATCCACCGGCACCCCCGCCGGCTCCGTCAGAATGGCGCCGAGCCGCTCCACATGCAGCCTGAGCAACCCAGTCTCAAAGAAACAATCAACCAGCACCCCAACTCGGCTGTTGAACTGCCCCATGTAGGCCAGGAACGCGAACAGCATCCCGATCGAGAAGGACCCAGATGCAACAAGCCCGCCCGCAACCCAAAGCACCGCCGCGGTTTCCAAGCCGAAAATCAAGTTCGTCGAAGCCCGCAATCGGCCGTCCACCCGCTCCACCAGTGCTTTCGAGTTTGCCGAGGCAACCAAGCGACTCTGCCAGGCGGCGCGCCGATGGCCCTCCCGCCCGAACAATTTCAGTGAGCAAACCCCGCGCAGGGTTTCGATGAGGTGGGTCTGCTGCTCAGCCGAGCGCGCAGCGTGGTCCTCGGAGGAGCGCCTTAGCCCCGGCTGCTCGACAATCCGCAAAGCGACGTACGCGACCGTGCCGAGGCCAACGATGCCGGCCAGCGGCGCGCCACCGTACCAGATCATCACGCCAACCAAGCTCGCCGCAATTGCTCCATCGACGACCGCGTCCGCGAAGCGCCCGCTGATTCCCCTCTGGACCGCGTCCGCGGACTGAAAACGCGACAGAAGGTCGCCCGTCTGCCTGGCCTCAAAGAAAGCCGCCGGCAAGCTCAGTAGGTGGGCGAAAAGCTCGCCCAACCAACGTACGTTCAGGCTGGCGCTGAGCCCCACGGTCTC
>JAKAOE010000024.1:1535-1928 GCA_021823305.1 Acidobacteriota bacterium | reverse complement strand
AGCCCCGCGGTCTCGCCGCTGCGCGCCACGCTGAGAAACCACCTCACCACCGCCAGCCCCGCGATTCCAGCGCAAACCCAGGCCAGAGTCGTCTGCTCCCCCGCACCCAAAGCCCCATCGATCGCCCGTTGTAGCAACAGCGGACCCAGCACGGCGACGAATTCCCCAGCCGCTGCCAGCGCAACTATCCGCGCAAGGGCAAGACGCGGGATTCGCCCCACAAGATCTCTGAGGGTCATCCTCCGGACAACGTTCCCACGCCCAAATGAACCCGACGGCTCAAATTCAAGCACCACGCCCGTGAAGTTGCGGGACAGCTCCTCCTTGGCAACGATCCTCCGCCCGCGGGCCGGGTCCCGAACGTCGAAGCCCCCGCGGGCGCGCCCCCCAAGG
>JAKAOE010000024.1:0-1525 GCA_021823305.1 Acidobacteriota bacterium | reverse complement strand
AGCCGAACCCTGTCGAGGTCATCAAGCTCGACGCGCACTCCCCTCCCGGCAAGACCAAGGTGCCAAGCCACATCGAGAAGGCCGTTCGCTGTCGTTCCTCGCAAGGAGGCCGGATATACCCGCCTTAGCGCGTCCAGGTCGACATCACGACCATGGAAGCTGCAAAGCATAGCCACGCACGCCAGGCCGCACTCCGCGATCTCCGATTGGAGGATTGTCGGGAGCCTGCCGCTACGCCGCCGAGCCCGTCTCAAGGTCGGCGCCCCCGCGTAACTGCAAAATGACCGAGCAGGTGCCAGTGGCTAGCGAGCGCCACTCCAATCCCGACAGCCAAAGAAATGAGCGCCAGGAAGACGGGCAGAGATAGGACCCGCTCACGCAACGCCTCGCCCGGCTCCTTCGGGCCGCCGAGGAGCGCCTCAGCTCGAAAAAGGGAAGCCGCCGCAGCCGCCCGGTTGCGCGCAGGTCCGGCCCGCGTGCTGCGTGCTGCGTGCTGCGTGCTGCGTGCTGCGTGCTGCGTGCTGCGTGCTGCGTGCTGCGTGCTGCGTGCTGCGTGCTGCGTGCTGCGTGCTGCGTCGAGGTCTTCCAAGATACCCAACCTCTAATACCAGCGCATCTAATCACCACTCGGCACCGCAAGTCAAGAACAAAAATCACCCCCCACGCAGCCCATCTCCCTGCCAGGCAGATTACGCCGGTTAGCCAGGGGCCGCGCGAAGGTGCGACAAGGTTCGGACCGCAGCTATGCCACCACCGCCCCGTCGAGAAGCTAACACCGCCCCGACAAACCACGTGCGCCGCCCGAGGCGAGGCACAAGGCTTACGCGTCTCCCGGCGCGCCCAGCCGTGCGACCGGCGGTAGATCGAAGCCCGGCAACAACTCGACTGATGGGTGGGCCTCCCAGATGAGGAGCGGCCGTGCCGCCCTGTACACTGGTGGTGATGCCCGCTGACCCGCTGCAGTTCTTCCGCCGGCACTACAACGTCGCCGCCGCCGACCTCGAGGCCTACCTCGCCGCCGCTTTGAGCCGCGGCGGCGACTACGCCGACCTCTACTTCGAGCACCAGGCCAACTCCTCGCTTTCGCTCGAGGAGGGCCTGGTCAAGAACGCCGGCCAGGGCATCTCCCTCGGCGTCGGCGTCCGCGTCCTCGCCGGCGAGCGCACCGGCTACGCCTACACCGACGACCTCAGCCGCGACCGCATCCTCCGCGCCGCCCGCGTCGCCGCCCACATCGCCAGCGGCCCCGCCCGCACCGACATCGCCGGCCTCGCCGGCGCCGTCCTGGCGCGCGATCTCTATCCCGTCGCCCTCGCTCCCACCGGCGCCGAAATCAGCGCCAAGCTCGCCCTCGTGCGCCGCGCCGAGCGCGCCGCCCAGGCCCACGATCCGCGCATCGTCCAGATCCGCGTCGGCTACGCCGACGAGCTCCGCCACATCCTCATCGCCTCCTCCGACGGCCGCTGCTCCGCCGACCGCCAGCCCATGGCCCGCCTCACCGTCTTCTGCCTGGCGCGCCAAACAG
>JAKAOE010000023.1 GCA_021823305.1 Acidobacteriota bacterium | reverse complement strand
CGCGCTGCATCAGCAGCCCGGCCGCCGCCTGCGGAAAGTAGCGCGTCACCCCGACCGTCGAAGCGTGGGCGCGATGCGCCGCGCCGAAGGCGTCGTTGACGAACACCTCGCCTAACTCCGCCAGTTGGCGCGCGAATTCGGGGTCATTCGCCTCCTCGCCGGGCTGGAAGCGCAGGTTCTCCACCATCAACACGCCGCCCGTTTCCAGCCGCGCCGCCATCTCCGCCGCACGCGCGCCCACCGTCTCCGGGCAGAAGCCCACGTTGCGCCCCAGCAGGCGCTCCAGCCGCTCCGCCACCGGCCGCAGGCTGTAGCGCGCGTCCGGCTTGCCCTTGGGCCGCCCCAGATGCGAGCACAACACCACCCGCGCCTCCCGTTGCAGCAGGTAGCGCAGCGTCGGCAGCGTGGCCGCGATGCGGGTGTCGTCGGCCACGGCCCCCTCGGTCAGGGGCACGTTATAGTCCACCCGCGCCAGCACCAGCCGGTTGGCGAGTTCCAATTGCGCCAGCGTCAGCTTGGCCATGGCCGCTCAGCGCCCTCCCGCCAGCCGGGCGAACAGGTCGCGCATACGGCAGGAGTAGCCCCACTCGTTGTCGTACCAGGCCACCACCTTCACGCACCGTCCGCCGATCACCCGCGTCAGTTTGGCGTCCACGATCGAGGAGCGCTCGTCGCCGCGATAGTCGCTCGAAACCAGCTCCTCCTCCTCATAGCCCAGAATGCCGCGCATCGGCCCCGCGGCCGCCGTCCGCAGCGCCGCGTTGACCGCCTCGGCGCTGGTCTCCTTCTCCACCCACACCGTCAGATCCACCACCGAAACGTTGGGCGTCGGCACGCGCAGCGCAAACCCGTCGAGCTTGCCCTTCAGCCGCGGGATCACCAAGTGCAGCGCCTTGGCCGCCCCGGTGGAGGTGGGGATCAGGTTGATCGCCGCCGCGCGCGCACGGCGCTTGTCCTTGTGCGGCAGATCAAGGATGCGCTGATCGTTGGTGTAGGAGTGGACCGTGGTCATCGCGCCGGACAGGATCCCGAAGCTGTCGTCCACCACCTTCGCCACCGGCGCCAGGCAGTTGGTGGTGCAACTGGCGTTGGAAAGGATGCGATGCTTCGCCGGATCGTAGGCGCTGTCGTTCACGCCCAGCACCAGCGTGACGTCGGCGTCGCCGGCGGGCGCCGAGATCACCACCTGCTTCACCCCGCCGCGCAGGTGCTTGCCCGCGCCCGCGGCGGTGTTGAACTTGCCGCTGCACTCCGCCACCGCCCCGACGCCCACGCTGTCCCAGTCCAGCTTCTCCGGGTCGGGCTGCGACCATACCGGCACCTGCCGCCCGTTTACCCGGATCCAGTTCTCGCCCGCCGTCACCTCGCCGGCGAGGTTGCCCAGGATGGAGTCGTACTTGAGCAGATGCGCCAGCGTAGCCGGCGACGTAATGTCGTTGATCGCGACGATCTCGAAGGCGGGATGGCCGAGCGCTGCACGAAAAAAGTTGCGCCCGATGCGGCCAAAACCGTTGACGCCCACCCGCAATGCCATAGTCTTCCTCCCGGAGCTTTATGGTACCGGAATCCGCGCCGCCCCGCCTGTGACCGCGGGACGCCAAATGGATCAGCCCGCGGCCCGATTCGCCTCGTTACACGGCAACCTGGAGACGCCCTGAGCGCCAGCAGGCGTCCGTTGCCGGGGATCGAAGCTCGGCTACAGCCCGACCAACGTCGGGGCCCACAGAGCGCTTGCGCTCTGGGGTGGCAATGGGAGGGCGTCCCAAATCAGGAGTGGCCGTGCCACCCCGCCACCCTGCTAAGCTGGGCCTGGGAAACGCCGTGCCGCGAGCCAGCCTAGCCGCCTACGAAGCCGCGCTGCGCGCCCACTCAGCATTTCCGCCCGCGCTCGACCGCTGGTGGCCGGGCCGCACGCGGCTGGAGATCATGGTCAGCGCGCTGCTCGCGCAGAACACCGGGTGGGCCAACGTGGCGCTCGCCATGGCGGCCTTGCGCGCCGCCGGCCGCCTCAGCCAGGCCGGCCTCGAACGCCTGGATGAAGCCGAACTCGGCCGCCTGATCCGCAGTTCCGGATGCTGGCGGCAGAAGGCGCGCCGGCTCAAGGCGCTGCTCGCCTGGCTGCGCCGGGAACACGCCGGCAGCCTCAGCCGCCTCTTCCGTCTGCCCACCGCCGAGGTGCGCCGCCAGTTGCTGGCGCGCGAGGGCATCGGCGAGGAGACCGCCGACGCCATCCTGCTGTTCGCGGCCGGCCACCCCAGTTTCGTGGTGGATGCCTACACGCGCCGCATCTTCACCCGCCACCGCCTGCCGCTCGACCGCGCCTGGATCGCCGCCCAACTGCCGCCCTCGGCGCGCCGCTACCGCCATTGGCACGCCTGGATGGTGGAAACCGCCAAACGCTATTGCCGCAAGCGCCGGCCCGACTGCGCCGCCTGCCCGCTGCGCCCGCTGCTGCCCGCCGTACGCCCATGACCTCCGCCGCCAGCCCGGCCCGCCGCCGCAGGGTCTGGATCCTCGGCCTGATGCTCACGCTGCTGGTGGTGGTGCTGTTCTGGCCGCAGGCCTTCAGCCTGCGCTACACCCCCAGCACCGAAAACACCTGGCTGCTGTTCGTCATCTCCACGCTCAGTTTCCTGGGCACGGTGATCCTCACCCTGGTGCTGGCGCGCCAGGTGGTCAAGCTCTACGCCGAGCGCCGCGCCAACGTGCTCGGCGCCCAGTTCCGCACCAAGCTGGTGATCGGCGCCCTGGCGCTCAGCCTGACCCCGGTGCTGTGCATGTTCGCCTTCACCTACGGGCTGATCAACCGCACCCTCGACAAATGGTTCAGCCAGCCGGTGGTGGACGTGCGCGACGCCAACCAGGGCCTGCTCGACCTGCTCACCTCCTTCGCCGGCCATAGCGCCGCCGGCGAGGCCAAGACGCTCGCCACCGACCCCGCCCTGGAGTCGGCGGCGCGCCAGTCCGACTGGAGCGCGGCGCAGCGCGCGCTGGCGCGCCATCAGCCGCTGGGCGACGGCGGCTTCGCCGTGCTGCTCGACGCCCACGGCGGCGTCCGCGCCCGCATCGGCTCGCCCCCACCCGGCTATGTGCCCCAGCCGGAGGCGCGCAGCGCGCAATTCGGCGGGCGCACCTTCCTCCTCACCCACGCCGCCGTCGCGCGCGGCCAGCTTGAATTCGGCCTCCCCCTGCCGGCGGCGCTCTCCGCCCAACTGGCGCGCCTGGCCGCGGCGCGGGACCGCTACGACCGCCTGGCGCGCGAACGGCGCTCGCTCAAGCTGCTCTACACCGGCTACCTGTTGCTGCTCACGCTCGCGATCCTGTTCGGCGCCACCTGGATGGCGCTCTATCTCTCCAAACAGGTGACCGTGCCGATGGGCGAACTGGCCGCGGCCACGCGCGAAATTTCGCGCGGCAACCTCGCCTACCGCGTCAAGGCGCCGCCCCCGGCGGGCAAGGACGAGATCGTCGAGGTGCTCGACTCCTTCAACCGCATGGCCGCCGAGCTCGAGGCCAACCGCAGCCAGATCGAGGCCTCGCGCCGCGAACTCGAAGCCCGCCGCCAATACACCGAGACCCTGCTCGAACACACCCCCTCGGCGGTGATCTCGCTCGATCCCGAGCACCGCATCGAACGCCTGAACCCCGCCGTCGCCCGCCTCTTCGGCCCGGGGCGCGAGCCGCCGGCCCGCGCCGCCGCCGAGCCCGCGCCGCCCCGGCGCCTGGACGAGCTCTTCGACGCCGCCAGCCTGCGCGAAATCCATCACCTGTTGCGCAAGTCCGAGCGCTGGCCCGCCGCCACCGGCCAGCTCGAGGTCGCCGCCGCCGGCGGACGCCAACTCACTCTGGCCGCCACCGTCGCCGCCATCCCCGCCGGTCCCGCCGCCACTCCCGCCGGCGAGCGCCGGCCCCGCCGCCGCGCCTGGGCCGGCTACGTGCTGGTGCTGGAGGACCTCACCGACCTGCTCCGCATCCAGAAGACCGCGGCCTGGCGCGAGGTCGCGCAGCGCATCGCGCACGAGATCAAGAACCCGCTCACCCCCATCGCCCTCTCCGCCCAGCGCATCCGCCGGCGCCTGGCCGGGCCATCCTCGGGCGCCGAACTGCCCGCCGTGATCGCCGAGTGCGCCGCCACCATCGAGGCCGAGGTGCGCTCGCTCGAGCGCCTGGTGGAGGATTTCAGCGCCTTCGCCCGCTTTCCCCACGCCCAGCCGGTGGCCTGCGACCTCAACGAAATCATTGAGCGCGCCCTGCGCGCCTTCGACGGCCGCCTGGATGGCATCGAGATTCGCACCCGCTTCGACCCCCTCCCGTCCCTCACGCTCGACCCCGAGGACATGAAGCGCGTCTTCCTCAACCTGATCGACAATGCCGCCGAGGCGATGAGCGCCTCACCCTACCGCCAGCTCACCCTCGCCACCCAGGCCCTCGACGGCAGCGTCGAAGCCGTGGTCGCCGACACCGGCCGCGGCCTCCCCGCCGGCGACAAGCAGCGCCTCTTCCTGCCCTACTACTCCACCAAGGCGCGCGGCACCGGCCTCGGCCTCGCCATCGCCCAGCGCATCCTCGAGGAGAATGGCGGCGCCCTCCGCGCCGAGGACAACTCCCCCCTCGGCGCCCGCTTCATCGTCGAACTCCCCGTCCCCGACTGATCCGTGGCGCGGCGCGGCGCCGCCCTCCCTCCGGATCAATCCCCGTAAAATACGTCTATGGCGCAGGCGCGCATCCTGGTGGTGGACGACGAGCAGGGCATCCGCCAGTCGCTCGGCGGCGTGCTCGGCGACGAAGGCTACGCGGTGCAGGCCGTGGCCGACGCCGCCGCCTGCCTGCGCGCGCTGCAACAGGAGGCCTTCGACCTCGTCCTGCTCGACATCTGGCTGCCCGGCGAGGACGGCCTCGACCTGCTCGCCCACATCCAGCAGCTCGCCGATCCGCCCGAGGTGGTGATGATCAGCGGCCACGGCAGCGTCGAGAGCGCGGTGCGCGCCACCAAGCTCGGCGCCTTCGACTTCCTGGAAAAGCCGCTCAGCATCGAGAAGACGCTGCTCGCCGCCCGCCACGCCCTCGACCAGCGCCGCCTGCGCAGCGAAAACCGGCAGTTGCGCCAGCGCTTCGCCGCCGCCGCCACCCTGATCGGCGAAAGCGTCCCGCTGCGCGCGCTGCGCCAGCAGATCGCGGTGATGGCGCCCACCAACGGCCGGGTGTTGATCTACGGCGAGAGCGGCGCCGGCAAGGAATTGGTGGCGCGCGCCCTGCACGCGCAGAGCGAGCGCCGCAACGGCCTCTTCGTCGAGCTCAACTGCGCCGCCATCCCGGAGGAGCTGATCGAAAGCGAGCTCTTCGGCCATGCCCAGGGCGCATTCCCCGCCGCCCACGAGGCCAAGGAAGGCAAATTCCGGCGCGCCGACCAGGGCACGCTCTTCCTCGACGAGGTCGGCGACATGAGCCTGCGCACCCAGGCCAAGGTGCTCCGCACCCTGGATGAAGGCCGCTTCGAAGTGCTGGGCTCGGGCGCCCAGGTCTCCGCCGACGTGCGCATCGTCGCCGCCACCAACAAAAACCTGGAAGAGGAGATCGCGCACGGCAACTTCCGCGAGGACCTGTTCTACCGCCTCAACGTCATCCCCTTCTACGTCCCTCCGCTGCGCGAGCGCAAGGAGGACGTGCCCCTGCTGGCGCGCGCGTTTCTCGCCGAGTTCGCCGCCGCCTACGGCCGCAAGTGCCGCGACTTCAGCCCCGAGGCCCTGGCCGCGCTCCAGGCCCACCCCTGGCCGGGCAATGTGCGCGAATTGCGCAACGTGGTGGAACGGATCGCGATCCTCAATCCCCAGGCCCGCCTGATCGAACGCCGCCACCTGCCCCCGCTCCTGCTCCGCGGGCGCCCCCACCCCGCCGACGCCGATTTCTCCTCCCTGCACGAGGCGCGTTCCGCCTACGAACGCGACTTCATCCGCAAGAAGCTCGCCGAAAACGCCGGCAACATGACCCGCACCGCCGAAGTCCTCGGCCTGGAACGCAGCCACCTCTACCGCAAGATGAAGAGCCTCGGCATGACCGGCGGGGAATGATCCGGCGCTCCCTCATCCCGCCAGCATCGCCACCAGCCCCAGCCGCAGCGCGCTGCGGTACTGATCGAGCCGCGGCGCCATGAAGTGATCTCCGCCCGGGATCCAGACGCAGGCCTTCGGCTCCGCCAGGCGGGCGAAGTAGGCGTTCAGGCCCGCCACGCTGGCGAACTCGTCGCGCTCGCCCGAGATCATCAGCTTCGGCCCGCGCCACTTCCAATCCGCCGGAATCTCTTCCCGGTCCACCGGCAATCCCAACAGCACCGCCCGCGCCACTTCCGCCGGCGCCTCCGCCGCCAGCAGCCTCGCCACCACCATCGCACCGAAGGAAAACCCCGTCAGCGTCAGCGGCACCGGATAGAGCGAACGCAGGTAGGCCATCGCCGCCCGCGCGTCCGCCTGCTCGCCGCGCCCGTGATCGTAGGCGCCGGCGCTGCGGCCCACCCCGCGAAAGTTGAAGCGCAGCACCGGCCAACCCAGCCCCAGCATCACCTGCGCCGTCTGGTAGACAATCCGCGTATGCAGCGTGCCGCCGTAGAGCGGATGCGGATGGCAGATCACCGCCGCCGCCCGCGGCGGCCCGCCATCGGGCTCGTTTAAGATGAACTCCACCTGCCCGGCCGGGCCGGGGAACGTGCCGGGAGTGATGCGAGACATGCAGAACGAGGATAAACTGTTCCGTTTTTTGCGCGAGCTGGTGGATGTGGATTCGACCACCGGGCGCGAGGGCGAAGCCGGTGAAAAGGCCGCCGCGTTTCTCGAGCGCGCCGGCGGCTTCGCGGTCGAGCGCTGGCCGGTCGAGCCTGGCCGCACCAACGTCTTCGCCCGCCGCCTGCCCGCCGGCGCGCCCTTGCACGCCGTCCTCAGCACCCATCTCGACACCGTGCCGCCCTTCTTCCCCTCGCGCGAGGAGGCCGGTGCGATTTACGGCCGCGGCGCCTGCGACGCCAAGGGCATCGTCGCCGCCATGATCTTCGCCGCGCTCGAGCTGGCGCGTGCCGGCGACGACGGCTTTGGCCTGCTCTTTGTCGTGGGCGAGGAGCGCAACAGCGCCGGCGCCCTCGCCGCCAACCTGCGGCCGCAGGGCGCGCGCTGGCTGATCAACGGCGAGCCCACCGAAAGCCGCCTCATCCGCGCCGGCAAGGGCGTGCTGCGGCTCAACCTGCGCGCCCACGGCCGCTGCGCCCATTCCGCCTACCCCGAACTGGGCGAGTCGGCGATCACCAAGCTGCTCGACGGCCTGGAGCGGTTGCGCCGCCTGCCCTTACCCGCCGATCCCGTGCTCGGCCCCACCACGCTCAACGTCGGCACCTTGCGCGGCGGCCGCGCCCCCAACGTCATCCCCGATGAAGCTGAAGCCGAAGTCATGATCCGCCTGGTCGCCGACTCCGCCCCCCTCAAGGCCGATATCGCCGCTGCTCTGGCCGCCGCGGGCGTCGAGCACGAGTTCGTTCTCGAGTTCCCTCCCATCCGCCTCGAGACCGCGCCGGGCTTCGCCACAGGCGTGGTGGCCTTCGGCACCGACATTCCCAACCTCAGCGCCTGGGGACGCCCGGTCTTGTTCGGGCCCGGCTCCATTCACCTCGCCCACACCTCCGACGAGCACATTCTCAAGTCAGAATTGGTCGCCGCGGTGGACGCCTACGTCCGCCTGGTTCGCTACTTCCACGCCCGTTAACCCAGGGTGGGGGGCCTTCCGGGCCAGTATTTCGCCAGTTACCTGGGCCTGAATTGTCACAAAAATGTGACGTTTTCGGCCCAAGCCTTAGAATTTCCTAAGAATTTCCACAGTTTTTTGTGGATTTCGGCTTGCTGGCGCGGCGCGCCTTCCCGATTTGCGCCAATCTCAACCCATGTCGCACGGGCAAGACCCCGAGAAGTTTATCGGCAACTGGGAGAAGAACATGAATTCGACCTTACGAGCCCTCACCTTCGCCGCTGTTCTGCTTACCGCCACTATGGGCGTGCGGAACTGGGCGATCGCCTCCGCCCCGGCCGGCGCCAGCCATGCCACCATCCTCGCCAACGGTCTCGGCGACCCACCCCCGATGGGCCTCGTAGCCAAGAACGGCCTCGGCGACCCGCCCCCCATGGGCCTGGCCAAGAACGGCCTCGGTGACCCGCCCCCCATGGGCCTCGCCAAGAACGGCCTCGGCGATCCCCCGCCGATGGGCTTGGCCAAGAACGGCCTTGGTGATCCGCCCCCCATGGGCCTCGCCGAGAATGGCCTTGGCGATCCCCCACCGATGGGTCTGGCCAAGAATGGCCTCGGCGACCCACCGCCGATGGGCCTGGCCAAGAATGGCCTCGGCGACCCACCGCCGATGGGCCTGGCCAAGAATGGCCTTGGCGACCCGCCGCCGATGGGCCTGATTGCGATGAATGGCTTGGGCGACCCCCCTCCCATGGGGCGTGCCGCGGCTGCCAAGTAGTCGGCCTAAGATTAGAAAAATCTAACTTGCCTTGGCGCCCAGTCCGCACTAGACTGAGCGCGTGAGTATCAGCTTAGCCATTTGGCTCACGGTCTGTCTGGCCAACGCCGTCGCTTTGACTGCGACGTTCCGGCGTGGCTTGGACCCCGGCTTGCTCTGGCTGCGCTGGTATTTCGTCACGGGCCTTATTGGCAACTGCGGGGTTCATTTCACGCTCCTCCATTTCGGCTACCGCTCGGCGCAGTACAAGTACGCCTATTTCGGCACCGATCTCGCGATCGTGGTTTTCGGCTACTTCGTGCTGGCTCGCTTAGTCGAGTTGGCCTTTGAAAAATCCTCGGTCAAGCTGCCTGGCCTGCGCACCGGCGCCATCCTCCTGTTCACCGGTCTGGCCGCGGTCAGCGGACTGCTGGTCTACCTGATGCGCGGCGGCCTGACGACGGTCTTCTTCAGCTACGAGATGGAGCAGAACTTCTCCTTCCTCGGCATGATCCTGGCGATTGTGCTGGCGGTGGGGATGAACGTCCTGCAGGTGCCGGGGCTGCGGTTCCGGCGCGTGGTGCTGGCCTTCAGCTTCCTTTACAGCTCGGGCGCGGTGGTCTACTCCCTGAACGCGATCCTTCCCGCGTTCCACACGCTGCTTTACTATGGCGCGCCCATGACCAGCCTGCTGGGCATGGGGCTGATCGCCTATTCGCTGGTGGTGCCCGAGCCGGAAGCCCGGTTCGAGCGCGCGCGCGCCGAGGCGGCGGCAATCGCCCGGCTGCGGCAGGAGGGCGCATGGTAGACGGTTCCCTCTTCCTATCGATCCTGGTCCTGGTGATCGGCTTCTCGGTGCTGGCGTACACCACGTTCGCTTTCGCCCACGTGCGCATCACCGACTCCGACATGACCGAGCTGGACCGCCTGCGGCGCGAGGGCGTGCTGCCGGAGTCGCCGCGCCTGGTCGAGGATTTCAAGCTGGTGCACGCCAAGCTGGCCGAAATCGCCCCGGCGGTCTACCTCCGCCAGGAAGTCTGGCTGCAGATGTACTTCCACCTGCTGCGCCTGGCCCGCTGGATGCGCCCCGATTCCGACGGCTTGGAACGCGAGCTGCTGCGCTTGAGCGCCTATCAGGCCGGCCACTATCGCACCGCGCTGACCCGCCTGGAAGCCCTCAAGAACCCGGGCTTCTAACCGGCGCGGCCACGCCGCGCTCAGGCCGGGCCGCGGTCGGCCTTGCCGCCGATCTTCTTGACGTCGATCCCGTGCCGCTTGATCTTCTGATTCAGCGTGGACACCGGGATTTGGAACCGCTCCGCCGCCTCGGTCTGACGCCCGTGCGTCTGCTCCAGCATGTCGAGAATCAGGCGCCGCTCGAAGTCGTCCACCAGCACGAACAGCGAGTGCGGGTTGCGCTCGCCCGCGGCCGGCTGCCAGGCGCCGCCGGAAATGCTGTCCGGCAGCAGCTCGGGCCCGATCACCGGCCCGGTGGAAAGCACCACCGCCCGCTCGATCATGTTCTCCAGCTCGCGCACGTGGCCCGGCCAGTTGTAATCCAGCAGGCAGCGCAGCGCCTCCGGCGCCAGCTTGCGCGGCGCGAGCTGATTTTCGCGCGCGAACTTCTCCAGAAAGGCGTCCACCAGCAGCGGAATGTCCTCGCGCCGCTCGCGCAGCGGCGGCAGCGTCAGGCTGAGCACGTTCAGGCGGTAGAACAAGTCCTCGCGGAACCTGCCTTCGGCCACCTGGGTGCGCAGGTTCACGTTGGTCGCCGCGATCACGCGCACGTCCACCTGCACCTCGTCCACCGAGCCCAGACGCATGAAACGGCGATCCTGCAACACGCGCAGGATCTTCGCCTGCGTGTCGAGGCTCATGTTGCCGATCTCGTCCAGGAAAATGGTGCCGTGATCGGCGACCTCAAACAGCCCCTTCTTGGGGGCGATCGCGCCGGTGAAGGCGCCCTTGACGTGGCCGAACAGCGTGGATTCCAGCAGGTCGGCGGCCATGCTGCCGCTGTTCACCGGCACAAACGGCCCGTCCGCGCGCGGGGAGCTGGCGTGAATCGCCTTGGCGATCAGCTCCTTGCCCGTGCCGCTCTCGCCCTGCAACAGCACGGTGGAGCGGCTCGGCGCCACCTGCGCCACCCAGTCGAAGACGCGCAACATGGGCTCGCTCTTGCCCACGATGTTGGCGAAGCTGTAGCGCTGCTTGAGGGCGCGCTTGAGCTGCAGGTTTTCCTGGCTGACGCGGGCGGCGGCGATTGCGGCGCGCACGTCGGCCAGCAAATTATCGTTACTCCAGGGCTTTTGCAGAAAGGTGTGCGCGTCCGCCCGCATCGCCTG
>JAKAOE010000022.1 GCA_021823305.1 Acidobacteriota bacterium | reverse complement strand
GGCGCGTCCGCGGCGGCGGCGGCCGGCGCCCCGCCGGCCACGCCGGCGGGCGGGATCGCCGCCGCGGCCGCCAACCGGGCGCTGCTGCAGCAAGTGGCGGCGCACCTGCAACGCTACCAGACCCTCACCGCGCAGGGCCAGTTCGCCCAGGCCGGCGCCGAGCTGCAGGCGGCGCAGCGGCTGCTGCAACAGGCGCTCGGCGCGCCGCGCGGGCACTGAACGGAAGCTTACGCACGCGGCGTCCCGCGGCTCGCTGCGGTGGTAAAGATGCTATTCTTTACTTTCAAGCATCTATGGCGAGCGCATCCAGCAAACTCAGCAGCAAAGGCCAGATCACGGTGCCGCAAGAGATCCGCCGGCGGCTGGGGGTGCGCGCCGGCGACCGCGTCGAGTTCGCGGTGGAGGGTGGCCGCGTCGTTCTGAGGCCCGCCCGCGGCGGTGCCGATCCGCTGGCGAAGTACGTGGGCGCGCTCGGCACGTTCCCCGGCGGCCGGCGGGAAATCCAGCGCTGGCTGCGGCAATTGCGCGACGGGGACGGGCCTTGAGGACCGCGCTCGATACCAACGTCATCTCCGGCCTGTGGTCGGCGGGGCGGCTCGCGCCGGCGGTCGCGGCCTTGCTCCGCCGGTGCCGCGACGCGGGGGGCTTGGCGATCTCGGGGGCGGTCTACGCCGAGCTCCTCGCGCACCCGCACGCGAGCGCCGAGTTCGTGAACGCGTTCCTGCGGGACACTGGGGTCGAGGTCGACTTCGAGTTGGGGGTGGCGGCGTGGGAGTTGGCGGGGCTGGCGTTCGCCGCCTACGCGAACCGCAGGAGGCGGTCCGGTGGGGGAGCGCCGCGCCGGATCCTGGCGGATTTTCTGATCGGCGCGCATGCGCAACTCCACGCCGACCGGCTGGCGACCCTGGACGCGGGCGCATACGCGAGCGACTTCCCCGCGCTGGCGCTGCTGACCGCCTAAACGGCCGCCCGATCGCGGGCCCGCCAGCACCGGATGGTAAACTGAAGCCATTGTGGTCTCGCGCAAGCGCAAGTGCGGTTTGGCGTATCTGGCGGCCATTCTGCTGCTGCCGCCGCTGAGCTGGACGCTGACCACCGGCGGCTATCCGATCTGCTGCTGGGGCATGAGCTGCGCCATGAGCTGCCCGACGAGCTGCCCGATGCGCGGGCACTGCGGCGCCACGCCGGCCTGCTGCGCCCAAGCGCACGTCGTCCTCACGCTGCCGACGCCGCTGATTCCGGTGGTGCCGATGCCGCCGGCGCCGCGCATCGCGCTCGCAGCGCTGCCCGGTGATGCGCTACCGCCGGCGCCCACGCGCGCGCTGGCGGGCTGGCCCGCCGCCGTCTTCCATCCGCCCACCGCCTGAACACTCCGCCATTCTGGAGTCCGCCGGTGGGAGGCGGCCTCCCTGGAGTGTCTGCCGGAACCGGCGGCGCGCGGCGCCGTCCCCAGGAGCCTTCACATGCATGGCTTGCGTGGCCTTGCGGCCATTGGTCTGTTGTTCCCGATTCTCGGCTCGGCGCAGGTGGCTACCGTGCGCGGCGTCGTTCACGATCCCAATCACCGTCCCATCCCCGGCGCGGCGGTCGCGCTGCGCAATCTGGCGGCATCCGCCGGCGCACCGCCGCGGCGGGCGACGAGCAACGCCAACGGCGAGTTCCAGTTCAGCGCCGTCCCGGACGGCCGCTACTCCATCACCGCGCAGGTGCGCGGCTTCCGGGCCACGATCCAGTTGATTGCGGTGCGCGCGGGCGCCAGCCCGATCCTGCACCTGATGCTGCATCCGGCGGCGGCGACGCAAGTGGTCACCGTGCGCGCCAAGGCGGAGCGGCTCAACACCCAGACCTCGACCACCCAGACCGCGGTCAGCCGGACGCAGATCGCGCGCACGCCGGGCGCCGACCAGGCGAACAGCGTCGCCATGGTCACCGACTATGTGCCCGGCGCCACCATGGTGCACGACATGCTGCACGTGCGCGGCGGCCACCAGGAGTCGTGGTTCGTGGACGGGATTCCGGTGCTGAACACCAACATCGCCAGCAACGTCGGCCCCTCGGTGGCGCCGACCAACATCGAGCATCTGCAGGTGGAGACCGGCGGCTACTCGGCCGAGTACGGCGACCGCATCTACGGCTTCTTCAACGCCATCACGCCCAGTGGCTTCAGCGACAACAACCGCGCGGAGCTGGTCGCCTCCTACGGCAACTTCCACCAGACCAACGACCAGCTCAGCCTCGCCAGCCACACCGACCGCCTCGCCTACTACACCAGCCTGGCCGGCAACTTCTCGAACCTCGGCCTCAACGCGCCGGCCGCGCAGGTGCTGCACGACAACACCGGCAGCCTGGGCGGCATGGCTTCGGCGCTGTTCAACGCCTCGCCGCACAACCAGTTCCGCTTCATCGCCTCGCTGCGCGGCGAGTCCTACCAAATTCCCAACACCGCGGCGCAGCAGGCGGCGGGCATCGCCGACGTGGACCGCGAGCGCGACGGCCTGCTGGGCATGACTTGGACGCACGTCACCGGCGGCGGCGGTCTGCTCACGTTCACGCCGTTTTATCACTACAACCGCGCCGACTACATCGGCGGCCCCAACGACACGCCGTTCATCCTCAACGACAACCGCCGCTCGCAGTACTACGGCATGATGACCGGTGCGACGCTGCCGCTGGGCGGCGCCAACACGCTCAACACCGGCGTGTTCCTCTGGGGGCAGCACGACGCCACGCGCTTCGCGCTGGCGGCGAACCCGGTGACGCCGGGCGCGCCCGCCGCGGCCGACGTGGCCGAGTCACCCTCGGCCACGGCCGAGGACCCCTACATCGAGGACACCTTCAAGCCCTACGCCTGGCTGACGCTCGACGCCGGCCTGCGCTACAGCCACTACAGCGGCCTGATCTCCGAGCACGCCACCGACCCGCGCCTGAGCGCCGCCGTCGTGCTGCCGCGGGTGCACTGGACGCTGCACGGCTATTACGCGTGCTACTACCAGGAGCCGCCGCTCGACACCGTTAGCGGGCCCATCCTGGCGTTCGCGCTGCAGCAGGGCTACGGCTTCACGCCGCTGCACGGCGAGCGCGACCGGCAGTGGGACGCCGGGCTGGCGATTCCCTTCCATGGCTGGGCGCTGAACTTCGATCACTTTCGCACCGACGCCACCAACTTCCTCGACCACGACGAGATCGGCAACTCCGACATCTTCCTGCCGCTGACCGACGCCGCCGCCCGCATCACCGGCAACGAAACCAGCCTGACCTCACCGGTGATGCAATACGGCGGGCGGCTGACGCTGACCTGGTCGAACCAGATCGCGCTGGGAGCGGGACCGGTCACGGGGGGTCTGGTGGAGTTCGCACCCACCGGCTTTTTCTACCTCGACCATGATCAGCGCAACACTTTCCACGCGGTCTATAGCACCGGCCTGCCCGGCCACGCCTGGGCCTCGGGCGTGTACAGCTTCGGCAGCGGCTTCCTGAACGGCAACGGCCCGGCGCACCTGCCGCCGCACTCGACCGTGGGCCTGTCGCTGGGGCGCGAATTCGGCGACCGGCTGTCGCTCAGCCTCGACGCCACCAACCTGCTGAACGCCAGCTTCCTGCTGGACAACAGCAACACCTTCGGCGGCACGCACTGGCAGTACCCGCGCCAGGTGTACGTGGAGCTGCGCTACCGGCTGCACTATTGACTGGCGCGGACGCTGCGCGGCGAGTGAGCGCTCAGCGCGGGGCCGCGGCGAGGCAGGCGGGGGTGCGAGCGAGCGCGCGCAGCTCGCGCGGCGACAGCTCGCGCCCGTAGAGCATCACCTCGTCGAGCCAACCGCGCAGGAAATGGCGGCGGCGCGGGCCGGCGCCGAACAGCAGCGCGGTGCGGGTCTCGGTCCAGCGCAGCGGCAGGCGGGCGCCGCCGTCGGGCCGGCCGTCGAGGTAGAGCGAGACGCGATGCGCGCCGGCCACCACCGCCACCGCGTGCCAGGCGCCGGACGCGAGTGGCTGCGCACCGACAAGGCGGGTGCCGGCGCCGGGCGCGCAGCCGTCGCGCGCGCCCCCACCCACGCAGAACACCAGCTTGCCCGCCGCATTCAACCCCAGCGCCCAGCCGGCGCGGCCGCCGGGGGTCAGGTAGGACAGGATCGGCGCGGCGCCGGGGCGGCTGGTCTTCACCCACGCCGTGATCGTCATCTCGGTGAGCAAGCGCACCAGGGCACCATCCGGGCCAAGACTGACATGGGCCGCCTTGCCGGACAGATCGAAGGCCTCGCCTTCCACGCCGGGGGCGTACGTGGCGGTCCCCGAGCGCCGCCCGTTGACCATGCCCCAGACGTCGTTGGCGGTACCGTCGCCGGGCCACCAATCCAGCAGGCCCTCCGTCGGCGGCGAGCACGCCGCGGGCGTGGCGGTGAAATCGGCAATGGCGCTTTGGCCGTGGTCCTCAACCGGCAGATAGAGATGGCGGCCGCCGCGGCTGGCCACCGGGGCGCCGATCGGCACCAAGTGCCCCGGCAATCGCTCGAGTCGGCTGAGGCGGGTGGTATCGAACATCGTGCCGCCGTCCAAGACGCGCTCGCCTCCGGGCAGGAACACAATCGAGCCAAAGCCGCGGCCCTGGGCCGGGGGCCGCACGGCGACCGTCTTCCACTGGGCGGGATCGTGCAGATCGGCCACCTCCAGCACATCCGCCGGCACGAACGGGCAGCCGCGATGGTCGAAGCTGGGCGCACTGCAGGCGCCGTTGTCGTTTGTCCAGATCTCGGCGGCATCGGGTGAAAGCGCAAACTCGCCGCCGACGCGCGGCGGACCCAGCAGATGCCCGACCACGGCGCCGTCCTGCGCGTTTAGGATGCCGATCGCATCATGACCGGGGCT
The DNA here is from genome assembly GCA_021823305.1 of Acidobacteriota bacterium. Lineage (GTDB taxonomy): Bacteria > Acidobacteriota > Terriglobia > Terriglobales > SCQP01 > SCQP01. The sequence continues at coordinate 6,158 of JAKAOE010000022.1, read as the reverse complement.
GCCGGCGGGGCCGCCACACTGAAAGCTGACAAAAATGCGGCTGTTGTCCGGCGCGAGGGCGAGGGTGATCGGGCAGGCGGGTTCGATCCAGTGGGTGGCGCGCAGCGTGACAGTGTCCAGCCGTTCGACGCCGACGTAGGGCATGGCCACATACAGGGTGCGGCCGTCCGGCGAGAGCGCGGCGCCGCCAGCGGCGCCTTGCAGGCGAATGGTCTGAACCGCGCCGGTAGCAAGCTGGAGGATAACCAGTTTGCCGGTGGACAAGGGTATGTACGCCCGCCGGCCGCCGGGGCTGAGCACCAGGTCGGTGGCGCCGCTGGGCAGCGTGTAGCGTTGCGCCACGGCGTCGGTCGCGGTGGCGATGCGTTCGAGGATACCGTTAGCGGCGGCCGCGATCAGGGTGCGCCCGTCCGGCATAAGCGCGATAAATTCCTGCCCGGCGTCGGGCGGGGCCGCAATCCGCCGCACCTGCCCCCCGGCGCGGCCCGCCAAAGCAAAATAGCGACGGGTCAACGGCAAGGGTGCGGCCGGGAGGCGGCCACCCAGCACCCGTGCGGCTAGCCAACTCAGCCCCGCCACCACCAACAAAATGGCCACCGCGGCCAGGCGGGTCCGCCAGCCGCTGCCGGCCGGGGGGGGCGCGGGCGGAGCGGGGACAGCGGGAGCCGCCTCCGCCAGGGCCGTCGCGGATTGCCGCGCCCGCCAAGCGTCGAGCTCGCGGGTATAAGCATAGACCGAACTCTTGGCCTTGTGCGGCAGCCGATGCACGGGCAGACCCTCGGTCTTTTCCCAAAGCTGGACAGTGCGCACCTGGCGGCCGAGGTAGGCGGCAATCTCCTTCCAGGAATCCAGGCGGTCGTTCGCGGCTGGCGCAGGGTTGGAATTGGATTCGGACAAGTACCTAGATTCTAGCCGGACACAGGCGAAATGACACGCAACGCCATGCGTTGCGCGATGTTGCGCTTTCCGATCCCCGCGGAAGCGCGATACCCCTATACGTACGGAGCCTCCTCAACGAAGCCCCGGTTTCCCCAGGAGATGCCATGTCCCTGCGTTCCGCCCTATTGAGCCGCTTGAGCCGCTCCGCCCTGGCCCTGACCGCGGCCCTGACCGTTAGCATTCTCTCCAGCGCGTGCGGCGGGGGTGCGAGCGCCCCGCCGGCGATCGCGGTGAGCGTAACTCCTGGTGCGGCGCAGGCGATCGATCAAGGGCAGACGCTCGGCATCAGCGCCGCCGTTGCAAATGACAGTTCCAACAAGGGAGTGACATGGAGTGTCACCGGAGGGGGAACGCTGTCGAATCAGACGGCCACGAGTGTGACCTACACGGCCCCGGCCACGGTCGCCGCCGCCACCCAGGTCACCGTGACGGCCGCGTCAGTGGCGAGCACTGCGGCCACGGCCGGTGTCGCGATCACCGTCAATCCTGACCCCAAAGTGACCAGCGCGGGCGCGCTGCCCGCCGCCACCACGAATACCGCCTATAGCGCCACTCTGGCCGCCTCGGGCGGCGCTGGCGCCCTGACTTGGGCGCTGGCCAGCGGCTCCGCCCTGCCCACCGGCCTCACCCTGAGCAAGACCGGCGTCATCTCCGGCACCGTAACCGCGCCGACCAGCGCCAGCTTCACCGTCACCGTCACCGACAGCTCGGCGGCGGGCCCGCAATCGGCCACCTCGGGCACGCTCACCTTGGCGGTGAACCCCGCCCCGCTCACCGTGACCGCGCCCACCCTGGCGAACGCGGTGCAGGGCAGCGCGTACACCTCCGCCGCTTTCACCTCCGCCGGCGGCACCGGCGCCATCACCTGGTCGGCCACCGGCCTGCCCGCCGGCCTTGCCATCGGCAGCAACGGCGTCATCAGCGGCACCGCCACCACAGCCGGCAGCTACGCCAGTATCGTGGTCACGGCGACTGACTCCGGCAGCGGGGCGTACCAGCAGACCAAATCCACGGCAGCGCTGAGCCTGACTGTTTACCCGACGCTCACCGTCGGGTCGTTGACGGCGGTTTCGGCGGTGCAGAACGTGACCGCGGTCAGCCTGACCGCGACCGCGAGCGGCGGGTCGGGCGCCATCACCTGGTCGGCCGCGAACCTGCCCGCCGGCGTGAGCATCGCCGCCGCGACCGGCGTCATCAGCGGAACGCCGACGGCTGCGGGCACCTTCAACGCCACCATCACCGCCGCCGATTCCGGCACACCGCAGCAAAGCGTTTCCACCACGTGGACGCTGACCGTCATCGCGCGGCTGGCGATCGCCACCCCGACCCTGGCCAACGCGGTGCAAGGCACCGCCTACTCCTCCGCCGCCTTCACCGCCACGGGCGGCACCAGCCCCATCACCTGGTCGGCGACCGGATTGCCGGCCGGCCTCGCGATCGGAGCCAGCACTGGCGTGATCAGCGGCACCCCGAGCGGCAGCGGCGCTTCCACCAACGTCGTGGTCACCGCCACCGATGCGGGCGCGGGCGCGCTCAACCAGACGCAGTCCACCGCCGCCCTGACCCTGACCGTCATCCCGACCCTGGCGCTGACCACGACCACGCTGCCCAGCGGCACCGTGGGCACGGCCTACCCGGCGACGACGCTGGCGGCGACCGGCGGGGTCACGCCCTACACCTGGTCGGCGACCGGGCTGCCGGCGGGACTATCGCTGAATCCTTCCACCGGCATTCTCTCCGGCACACCGACGGCGACCAACGCGGGCACGGTCAGCTTCAGCGTGACCGACGCGGGCACGCCGCAGCAATCGCAAACGGCGAGCCTGACGCTGACGGTGAACGCCGGCACCCCGGTGGTCACCACCACGGCCCTCCCGGCGGCGACGGCGAATGTCGCCTACAGCCAGACGCTCGGCTACAACGCCGAAGGGCAAAGCGGCGCGCCCACGTGGGCGCTCACGGGCACGTTGCCGGCCGGCCTGGCCCTGAATACCGGCACCGGCGTGATCAGCGGTACGCCGACCGTCACCGGCAACTCCGCGATCACGGTTACCGTGACCGTGGGCGGGGTGACCTCGGCGGGACAGCCGCTTACGCTGAGCGTGCTTTCGGTCCTGACCGTGACCAGCTCGGCCACGCCGCCCAACGCCACCGTGGGTTCGGCCTACAGCTTCGCGCTGCAGGCCGCCGGCGGCAGTGGCAGCGGCTACACCTGGAGCCTGGCGTCCGGCGCGCTGCCGGCGGGCCTGGCCGCGCTGCCCTCGAACGGCGCGATCAGCTTTACTCCCACCACGGCGGCAACCTACAGTTTCACCGTCCAGGTCACGGATTCGGCCAACAACACCGCCACGCAGGCGGTCACGCTGCAGGTGATCCCGGCCCCGCCGGTCATCACCACGACCACCCTGCCCGACGCCAGCGTCGGCGTAGCCTATAGCCAGCAGCTCACCGACAGCTACGGCGGCACCCCGACCAGCACGACCTGGACGATCACCGGCGGTGGCAGTTCACTCACCGCGGTCGGCCTGGCGATGAACGCGTCCGGCCTGATCACGGGCACGCCCGCCGGCACCGGCAATGCGAGCTTCACGGTCACCGTCACCGTCAATGGCCAAGTCTCTTCCCCGGTCACGCTATCGCTGGCCGTCACGGCGAACCCGGTGGTCACCACCGCCTCGCTGCCGCCGGCCTATGTCGGCGCCGCCTACAGCCAGACGCTGACCGCCAGCGGCGGCAGCGGCAGCGGCTACACCTGGTCCGTCACCTCCGGGCAGAGCACGCTCACCGCGCTTGGCTTGACGCTGGCGCCGAGCACGGGCGTGCTGTCCGGCACGCCGGGCACGACCGGCAGCGGCCAGGTCACCTTCCAGGTGACGGATTCCAACTCCCATACGGGCTCGGCCACGCTCACCGTGGCCGCCTACGCCGCCCTGGCCTTGCCCGCGGCCAACCCGTCCTCGCTGCCCGCGGCCACCACCACCTCCGGCTACGGCGGCACCATCGCCGCCAGCGGCGGCGCCCCCGGCACCTATACCTGGACCATCAACGGCTCCCCGCTCCCCACCAACGGCTCCAACGTGGCGCTCAGCAACGGCCTCGGATTGACCGTTTCCAGCAACGGCTCGAGCACTCTCGCCGTGGGCGGCACGCCGACCAGCAGCGGCACGGTGTCCTTCACCGCCGCCGTCAAGGACAGCGCCGGCGCCTCCGTCGGCCCGGTGACCTATACCATCGCCGTGTCCACCACCTACTCCGTCAGCGGCCAAATCATGTTGGCCAACAGTTGTGTTGGAGCCGGCGTCCCCGGGGTGACGGTCTCGATTAGCACCTCTCCGGTCCAGACGGCGACCACCGACGGCAACGGCAACTTCACCATCTCGGGGCTGACGAACGGCTCCTACACGCTCACGCCCTCGCTCGCGGGCTCGAGCGTCGCCTTCCTGCCCGCGACGCAATCGGTGACCGTCAACGGCGCCAACCCCGGCAGCGTGGCGTTCGGCGCCAGCTTGGGTTATACCGTTAGCGGCACCGTCGCCTACAGCGGGAACAACACCGGGCGGACCTACGTGATCTTGAGCCGCAACAGCTGCGGCGGGTTTGGCCCGGTCGGAACCAGCATCCCCGCGGGCGGAACCTTCACCATTCAAGGCGTCGCACCGGGTAACTACACGCTGAGTGCGTACATGGACACGCAAGGCACGGGCGCGGATAACGCCGCCGACCCGACCGGGTCCACTGGCAACATCACGGTTTCCGCCGATACGACCGGGGTGAACGTCACGCTGACCGATCCCCCGGCCGTCACCTTGGCGACCGCCCCCAAGCTGAAACTGGTTACGGGGATGAATTCGAGCGTGATGATTTCCTACAAGCCCATCACCGACAGCTCCGGCGACGAGCTCGCCACCTCCTACACCGTGCAGTGGAGCACCGGTTCGTCCTTCACCGCAATTGCCGGCAGCCACACCTTCCCGGCAACGGGCGATCATGGGGCCGAGATCTGGAGCCTGAATAGCGCCACCAACAGCAGCCTCACGGACGGCAGCGTCTACTACTTCCGCGTCTATGGCACGGCCGGAAGTTCCCAGAGCCCGTATGAGGTCTACAACTCGAGCGGCAGCCCGGTCGCGGTCACCATCGGGGCGCCGACCGGCGGCAACACCATCACCGGCAGCGTCACGTTCTCGGGCACGGCCACCGGCCCCATGTATACCGGATTCTATGACCTGAACACCGGCAATATTTACGCCCAATACATCGCCAATCCGGTGAGTCCGCAGCCCATTTCGATCCAGGTTCCGAGCGGCTCCGACTACTTCCAGTTCGCGACAATCGACAACAACAACGACGGCACCATCGACACGGGCGACTTCACCAACACGTACGGTGACAACATTACCGGCGTGGCCATTACGAGTTCGGGCGTGTCGAATCTGACGATGCCCAGCGCGAACAGCTCCGCCGAGGTGACGACAAGCAACTTCCAGTCAACCGACACGAGCGGCACGAGCCAGTCCTATTCGCTCAACTTCAAGGTGCTGCGCGGCACGAAAATGCCGGTGGCGGCGGAATTGACCGCCGGCCCTCATCTGGCGCTGCCGATCGATATCGGTCAGTGCAACACGTGTGGCAAGCCCTTGCAGATCAACATCGGGCTCGGCACCACCGCGCCCGCGGCCGGGGACGCCTATACCTTAAAGGTCACCTACAGTGACGGGACCAGCGATACGCTCACCGCCACGGTGACCGGTGTGGTGACCGCGTTCGCGACCAATATGCTGCCGGGGGTGACCACCAGCACCACGACGACGCCGACGTTCACCTGGACGGATCCCGCCAATGCCAGTAATTACACCTATTCGTTCTACCTCATGGATTCGAACTTCAACACGATCTGGCAAATCCCCGGGCAAAACAGCAACGCTAATGGCTTTGCCAGCACGATTACGTCCATCCCCTGGGGCACCGATCCCACCGGAGGCGGCAGCACGCCGACGGTCGGCAGCCTGACCAGCGGCGCGACCTACTACTGGCAGATACAGATACAGGACAGCAATGGCAATTCTTCGACGCAGCAGGTGAGCTTCCAACCGTAGAACTGGTTTCATAATTGGTGCCCGTAACCGCCAAACGAGACCGCATGCGGCTTTTCACCAGGAAAAGCCGCACGAGCGCTCCCGCAGCGGAAACACCCGGCATGATGAAACCAGTTCTAATAC
>JAKAOE010000021.1 GCA_021823305.1 Acidobacteriota bacterium | reverse complement strand
GCTCACGCACCTCAACAGCAACAACTTCTCCGTCACCATCCCCAACGCCACGCTCAACGCCATCCTCTCCGACAGCAATACCCACACCATCCAGGAGCCGCAGTTGCGCGCCATCCAGGGACAGAAGGCAACGCTGCAAATCGGGCAGAAAATTCCGGTGGCCACCGGCAGTTTCCAGCCCGGCATCGGCGGTGTCGGCATCAATCCGCTGGTCAACACCCAGTTCACCTATCAGCCGGTTGGCGTCAACATCACCATGACGCCCGAGATCCAGGGTGACACCTCGGTGCTGCTCAAAGAGCAGCTGCAGATCTCCGAAGTGGACGGCTACAACAACATCGGCGGCATCCAGCAGCCGGTGCTCGGCAACCGCGAGATCGACCACACGATCGAACTGCAGAACGGCCAGAGCTCGGTGCTGGGCGGCATGATGACCACCACGGTCACCCACAACGTCAGCGGCATTCCCGGCCTGAGCGAGATTCCGCTGTTCAAGTACCTCTTCTCCAGCACGCACGACGAAACCCAGAAGAGCGAAATCCTGATCATCATGACGCCTCACATCGTGCGCAGCCTGAACATCACCCGCGGCGACCTGCGCGCGATCGATACCGGCACGCAGGACAACATCCGGCTGCGCGAGCTGCCGCCGGCATCGCTCGCCGGCGCGCTCAACCAGGCGCAGAGCCGGCCGCCGTCGGCCGCCGGCGCGCCCGGTCCGCCAGCGCCGCCGCCGGCCCCGGGTCCGGAGCTGGTCTTCGCCCCGGCGATGGTCACCGCTGCCGCCGGCAAGCCGTTCCGCGTCCAGCTCGACCTGAGCAACGCGCGAAACGCCTACGCGCTGTCGTTTCAGCTCAACTACAACCCGCAGGTGCTGCAGGTGCAGTCCATGCAATTGGGCGGCTTCCTCGCCCGCGACGGCAAGGCGCCGGCGTTGGTGCATCGCGAGGACGCCCAGGCCGGGCTTGCGCTGGTCACACTCAGCCGTCCGCCCAACGTGCCCGGCATCTCGGGCTCAGGCGACGTGCTCACGATCACCTTCCTGGCCAAGTCGGCCGGCCAGTCGCCGCTGACCATCACCCGGCTCGGCGCCCGCGATCCCAACGGCAACCCTGCGCCGCTCAGCGCCGCCTCCGGCGCGGTCACCGTGCACTGATGCCGCGCCGCCGCCAGTCCGGCATGACGCTGGTCGAGCTGATCGTCGCCACCGCCATCCTCTCCGTGCTCACCACCATGGCGATTCCGCTGGCGCGTGTCACCATCGAACGGCAGAAGGAGCACGAGCTGCGCGTGGACCTGCGCGAGATGCGCGACGCCATTGACCGCTACAAGGACGCCGCCGACCGCGGCCTGATCCAGGTGCAGACCGATACCTACGGCTATCCGCCCACGCTGCAGACGCTGGTGGACGGCGTGCCCATGGGCACGGAAAAGATCCGCTTCCTGCGCAGCATCCCCAAGGACCCGTTCACCGATTCCTATGATTGGGGCCTGCGCTCGGTGCAGGACGATCCGGATGCGTCGAGCTGGGGCGGCCAGGACGTCTTCGACGTCTACACCACCAGCAACGCCACCGCGCTCGACGGCACCAAGGTGGACACATGGTGATGACGCTCCAGCGCCGCCTGCAGCGCCTGCGCGCGCGCCGCGCCGCCGGGTTCACCCTGATCGAGATGATCATGGTGATCGCCATCATCGGCATCCTGCTGGCGCTCGCCGTGCCCAACTATCGCACCACGGTGCAGTCGGCGCGCGAAGCCGTGCTGCGCGACGATCTGTTCCAACTGCGCTCGCTGATCAACCAGTACACGCTCGACAAGCAGCAGGCGCCGCAGTCGCTCGACGACCTGGTCAGCGCTGGCTACCTGCGCCAGCTTCCGGTGGATCCGTTCACCAACTCGTCCAGCACCTGGCAGCCTGTCACCAGCGACACGGTGATGTCGCCCGACCAGACCGGCGGCGGTGGCATCGTGGACGTCCACAGCGGCGCCAGCGGCGTCGGTCTCGACGGCACCCCGTATAGCAGTTGGTGACGCGCGTTTGAGGGCGGCCGGAGCGCGCAAGCCGCCGCGTCCAGCTCTGATACAGCCATTCCCGCCGGCGCCCGCTCTAAGCCTTTCAGGTCCCCCTGAATGAGAATCGCGCTGGTCGTGCCGCCGTTCATCGCGGTGCCGCCGAAGCATTACGGCGGCACGGAATTGTTCGTGGCGGAGCTGGCCGAGGGGTTGCGCGCGCAGGGCCATCATCCGGTGGTGTACAGCGTGGGCGAATCCACGGTGGATTGCGAGGTCCGCTGGCGCCGGCCGCGCGGCGTGTGGCCGATCGAGTCGGCGCTCGAAAGCAGCCTCGACGATCTCGACCACGCCAGTTGGGCCTGCAAGGACGCAGCCGCCGACTGCGACATCATTCACCTCAACAACGCCCCCGGACTGATTTTTTCGCGCTTCCTGCCCACCCCCATGGTGTATACGCTGCACCATCCGCGGGAGGACAGCCTCAGCCGGTTTTACGCCTCCTTTCCCGGCGTGCATTTCGTGGCCATCAGCCACAGCCAGGCGCGGGCCGAGCGCCGCCCCGGCGCCGCCGTTATCCATCACGGATTGCGCCTCGACCGCTACCGCGTCGCCACGGGGGCGCGCGATTACCTCTGCTTCATCGGCCGGCTGGCGCCGATCAAGGGCGCCCACACCGCCATCGAGGCCGCCCGCCTGGCCGGCATGCCGCTGAAGATCGCCGGCGAGATCCAGCCGCAGTTCCGCGCCTATTGGGAGCGCGAGGTCCGCCCGCGCCTGGCCGGGGGGATCGAGTATGTGGGCGAGGTGGACCTCGAGGCCAAGAACGAGCTGCTCGCCGGCGCGCGCGCGCTGCTGTTTCCCATCCATTGGAAGGAGCCCTTCGGGCTGGTGATGATCGAGGCGATGGCCTGCGGCGTGCCGGTGCTGGCGTTCGCGCGCGGGTCGGCGCCGGAAGTGGTGGACAACGGCGTCTCGGGCTGGCTGTGCGCCGACGTGGCGGAGATGGCGCGCCGGGCGGTCGAGCCCGGCATTTCCCCCGCCGCCTGCCGCGCCTATGCCGAACGCCGCTTCCAGGCGCGCCGCATGGTGGAGTGCTACCTCAACCTGTACCGGCGGGCCGCGGCGTCGCTGCCGGAGCTGCCCCGGGCCAAGCGGACCGGCGGATTGCAACTCGCATCCTAAATCGCTGGATGGCAGAGAGCGGGCAACTCGACTGGGGCGAACTGGAAGTCGCCGTCACGGCGCCCGAGCAGCCGCGCGAAAGCCGCGGCGGCGAGCCGCGCCGGGTGAACAACCTCACCCTGATCGACGGCAAGATGTTCCTGGCTACGGTGGTCGCCGGCGACATCGTCCCCGCCGGTTCCACCGACGTCGGCTTCTTCCACCACGACACCCGCTTCCTCAGCCACTGGGAGCTGCGCGTGAACGGGCACCGCGCCGTGGTGCTGTCGGCCGCCAGCCAGCAGAACATCCTCGCCCAGATCGAACTCACGCCCTCCAACCGCATCGTGCGCGACAACCTCGACTTGCCGGAAAGTACCGTCCACATCCACCGCGAGCAGCTGCTCGCCGGCCGCTTCTTCGACCGCCTCACCTTCCGCAACTTCAGCCTCGAGCCGATCACGCTGGCGGTGGAACTGCGCTTCGACGCCGACTTCATGGACGTCTTCCAGGTGCGCGGCATGCTGCGCGCGGCGGCGGGCACCTACTTCGAGCCGGTGCGGCACGGCGCGCAGGTGGTCTTCCGCTATCTCGGGCGCGACGAGATGTTCCGCCAGACCAGCGTTGCCTTCGATCCGCCCCCGCGCGAGCTCGAGCCCCGCCGCGCGCTGTTCGAGCTCCGCCTGGCGCCGGGCGAGCGCCGGACGCTGGCCGCCACCGTGCTGCCGCATGCCGGCCCCGCCACGGCCGCGCCGGACGGCGAAGGGCGGGACCAAACCGGGGAGGCGGGCGAGGCCGCCTACGCCGCCTGCCTCGCCCGCCGGCGCGCCGGCTACGCCGAGTGGGAGGCCGCCACCACCGAGTTCGAGTGCTCCGACGACGCCTTCTGCCGCTGCCTGCAGACCGCGATGAGCGATTTCTTCTCGCTGCGCGTGCCCTTCGTCCGCGACGGCCCCGCGCTGGCGGGGGCCTGCGGGCTGCTGCCGTCGGGTGCGGGCGAGATCGTCGCCGCCGGAATCCCCTGGTTCGCCACCATCTTCGGCCGCGACTCGCTCATCGCCAGCTACCAGACGCTGATGCTGCATCCCCATCTCGCCAAGGAGACGCTGCGCTTCCTCGCCCGCCACCAGGGCACACAGCGCGACGACTGGCGCGACGAGGAGCCGGGCAAGATCCTGCACGAACTGCGCGAGGGCGAGATGACGCGCGCGGGCGAGATGCCGCACTCGCCCTACTACGGCTCGGTGGATGCCACCCCGCTGTTCCTCATCGTGCTCGATGAAACTTACAACTGGACCGGCGACGACGCGCTGCTGCAGGAGCTGCTCCCCGCCGCGCGCCGCGCCCTGGCCTGGATCGAGGAGTGCGGCGATGTAGACGGGGACGGCTTCGTCGAGTTCGTGCGGCGCTCGCCCCAGGGGCTCGCCAACCAGGGCTGGAAGGACTCCTGGGACGCCTACCTGCACGCCGACGGGTCGCTGCCGGAGCCGCCGCTGGCGCTGTGCGAGGTGCAGGGCTACTGTTACGACGCCCGTTACCGCTTCGCCCGGCTGTTGCGCGGCGTCGGCGACGCCGCCGGCGCCGACCGCCTGCGCCGCCAGGCCACCGAGCTCGCCCATCGCTTCGAGCGCCGCTTCTGGCTCAGTGATCTCGGCGCCTACGCTACCGCGCTCGACGCGCGCAAGGCGCCGCAGCGCGCCGTCGCCTCCAACATGGGTCACCTGCTCTGGAGCCGCATCGTCGGGCGCGAGCGCGCCCGCCAGGTCGCCCGCCGCCTCATGCACGAGGACATGTTCAGCGGCTGGGGCGTGCGCACGCTGTCGGCGGGCGAGCCCACGTTCAATCCGCTCAGCTACCACCGCGGCTCGGTCTGGCCGCACGACAACTCGCTCATCGCCCAGGGCTTCGCCTTCTACGATTTCAAGCAGCCGCTGCTGCGCATGCTCACCGGCCTGTTCCAGGCGGCGCTGTACTTCCGCGACCGCCGGCTGCCCGAACTCTTCGTCGGCGTGCGGCGCGGCGCCTTCGACCAGCCGGTCAACTATCCGGTCTCCTGCTCGCCCCAGGCGTGGGCCTCGGGCGCCTGGTTCCTGCTGCTCACCGCCGCGCTCGGGCTGCGCCCCAACGCCGGCCGCCATGAGCTGCGCATCGTCAACCCCACGCTGCCGGAGTGGCTCGCCTGGCTGCGCCTGCACCGCCTGCGCATCGGCGACTCGCTGGTGTCACTGGAGTTCAGCCGCCGCGGCCAGCGCACCTTCTGCAACGTGCTCGACGCACAGGGCGAGCGGCTGGCGATTTCGGTGGACTTCACCCCGGTGCGCGGCGCGCCCGGCGCGCTGGGTTGAGCGCCTAGTGGATGCGTACGTCGCCGCTGGCCGCCACCGCCACAAGTTCGGCCTCTGGCGCCGCACCCGCCGGCCCGATCACGCCGTCCCAGGTGTGATGGCCCCAGCTCGACTGCCGCTGGGTGGGATGGTCCACCGTGATCCCGCCCGAGGCGGTCTGGATGCGCACGTGCGCGCGGGTGGATTGCGGCAGCGAAACCGTGATGTCGCCCGAGGCGGTGGAGAAGCGCCAATGATGCTCGCCCGCGAGCTCGCCCCGCACCCGGATGTCGCCGCTGGCGGCGCGCGCGGTCAGGTCGCCCTGCACGCTGTCCAGCTCCATGCCGCCGCTGGCGGTGTGCACGTCGCCGCCCGCGTCCAGCCGCTCCACCCGGATGTGGCCGCTGCCGCTGGAGGCGCTTAGCCGCCCCACCACTTCGTTGCCGCTGATGCTGCCGCTGCCGGTGGACAAGCGCGCCTCGCCCCCCACCTTGTCAAAGCGAATGCTGCCGCTGCCGGTCCGTGCCCGCAGGCTGCCGCCCACCGAGGCCACCTCCAACCGGCCCGAGCCCGCCCCCAGCTCGACGCCACCCTGCAGCCCGCCCACCGAGATCCGTCCCGAGCCGGAGTTCGCCTGCAGCGCGGTGTCGGCCGGGGTGGTGATGACGTAGGAGACGCTGAGCGGGTTGGCCCAGCCGCGCAGCCGGTGGATGAGGATTGTGTTGCCCACCTGCGTGATCGGCGGGTGGTCCTCCAGCCGCCGCACCGCGCCCGGCCCGGCGCCCCCCAGCAGGTCGAAGCCTTCGGAAATCGTCCCCTGCACCGACACCGTGCTGCCCGGCACCACGCTGACCGTGATCGAGCCCGAGCCGGTCGCCACCTGCAGGTTCACCGCGCCGGTGACCGTGAAGTCCCGGTGAAAGCTGCCCACCTGATCCGCCCTCGCCGCCACCGCCAGCGCCGCCAGGCACACCACCCAACCCAAGGTGCGTATCCTCATACCAAGCTCCTACGCGCGCGCCGCCCCGGGAGTTCCGGCTTTGGCGGCTGACCCCGCACTTGGCATAACTCTAGTCCGCCGCCAAGGTTACGTCCCCGCCCGGCAGCGCCGCCCATTTTTCCAGCAGCGTCAGCGTAGCGGCATAGTCGAGCTCGCCCAGCCCTTCCTCCTCCGCCACCGCGTAGACCTCCTCCACCGTCTCGAGCGCGGGCAGCTTCACGCGCAGCTCGCGCGCGTGGTCCAGCATGAGGCGGATGTCCTTCAGCATCAGGCGCAGGGGAAAGTTGGCGGTGAAGTCGCGGCGCGCGATGAACGGCGCCTTGTAGTCGCTCACGCCCGAGCGCAGCATGGTAGCGGCGATGATCTCCAGCATCTGCTCCGCCGTCACGCCCGATTTCTCGGCCAGCACCAGGCCCTCGATCAACCCCTGGTAAATCAGGGCGATGTTCAGGTTCATGGCGAGCTTGGTGGAGAGCCCCATGCCGTTGTCGCCGATATGGAACACGCGTTTGCCCATCGCCTGGAACAGCGGCTGCAGCGCCTCCACCGTGGCCGGCTCGCCGCCCGCGATGAAGACCAGCTCGCCTGCTTCCGCCCCCTTGCGCGAGCCGGTCACCGGGCAGTCCACCCAAGCCGCGCCCCGCTCGGCGAACCGCGCCGCCAGTTCGCGGCTGGCGCGCGGCGAAATCGTGCTGGAATCGGCCACGATCAGACCGGGCTGCACCCCGGCCAGCATCTCCCCGGCCACCGCCTCCACCGCCGCGGTGTCGCTCAGGCACATCCACACCACCTGCGCGCTCCGCGCTCCCGCCGCCGGCGAATCCACCCAGACCGTGCCCGGCACTTCCGCCTTGCCGCGCGTGCGGTTCCACACCCGCACTGTGTGCCCGGCGCGCGCCAAGTTGGCCGCCATCGGCGCGCCCATGATCCCGGTTCCGAGAAAGCAGATTTCCATAGGCAATCGTATCCCTATGCCCACGTTACCATCCGCGCGGCGCGAATCCGGCGAAAATTCCGCATAATGTGAAGGTTGCTCGCCACACTCACCCAACACATCATCGCCGTCATCTCCGCCATGGGCTATGGCGGCGTGCTCCTGTTGATGGCGATTGAATCCGCCTGCATTCCCCTGCCCTCCGAGATCATCCTTCCGTTCTCCGGCTTTCTAGTCGCCACCGGGCGTTTCGAACTGCTGCCGTTGACCATCGTCGGCGCGCTCGGCTGCAACCTGGGCTCCATGGCGGCTTACGCGGTCGGCTACTACGGCGGCCGTCCGCTGGCGCTGCGCTACGGGCGCTGGGTTGGCCTCGCTCCCGCAGACCTCGCCCGCACCGAGAGTTTTTTCCGCCGCCGCGGCGACCTGGCGGTGTTCCTCAGCCGCATGCTGCCGGTTGTGCGCACCTACATCGCCCTCCCGGCCGGCATCGGCCGCATGCGCTTGGTGCGGTTCCATCTCTATACCTTCGCCGGTTCGCTTCCCTGGTGCTTCGCCCTCGCCTACATCGGCGAGCGCTTGGGCGCCAACTGGGCCGCCATCGGCCCTTACTTCCACCGTTTCGATCTGGTGTGGGCGCCGCTGCTCGCCGCCGCCGTGGTGTTGGCAATTTGGCACCACGTCAGAAGACTCCGAGAATCGGGAGTAAAAATAACGAAAAGTACTGAATGACTGTCGGTCATTTTTCTGATTGGGTGACGCTTACCACCGACCGCGCGGTAAGCCGTTTAGGATCACCAGCCGCGTGTGGTGGCAGAGTTTGGACCAGAGCGTGCTCAGTAGACCTGCGAGACGCCTTGATTTTGCAGTCCTGAAATCAGGGACAAAAAGGAAGCCGACTTTTCCGGGGGGAAGCGAGTCGGCTTTCTTTTTTTTTGCCTGGATTTGTCCCGAGCCGGCCGCCCAGCTCCCGCATCGAATCGGTTATATGCGTAGCGGCTGGGCAGTGGCGCTCTTTTCCCTACTGGTATTGCCGATTTCAGGCCAACAGGCGCCGTCCGCAGCACCAGTTCCCGCCGGCGCGGCGGCGACACGGGCGGATGTGGCGCTGGGCGAGAACCTGCGCGCCTCGCTGGCCGCCTTGGGCGAAGCCATGGCGTTGCTGAATCCAGGCGGATTGCATATTCCGGATTCCGCGCAACAGGCCCTGGGCGACAGCCAGGCTTCGATCCGCCGCAATTTGCGCGACGCGATGCCAGGCCTGATCGCGGGGTTCGAGGCCGAGCCCGACAATGTGGCCGCGGCCTTTCGCCTGTACCGCGACGTCAGCGCGGTGGTCACGGTGGCTCAGCGCAGCGCCGAGATGCTGCCGGCGAAGGATGCCGGCGCCGCGCAGCCGGTGGAGTCCACAGCCGACGCCGTCAGCCGCGACCTCGGCCGGCTGGGTGATTTCATCGAAGCCCGCGGCCAGGCCGACTACAGCCGCCTGCGTCAGGCGGCCGCCCGTCCCGCCGCGCCCGCCGCAGCGCCCGCGCCCAGGACGCTGATCATCGGCGACGCCAACGGCGCCAAGCCCGCCACCAAGAAAAAGATCCCGCACTGAGCGTCCCCGCGCAATTCGCCGGCGGCGCGCGGCGCGGCCGCGCGCCCCGCCCCGCGCCGCGCTACAATTTGCAGCAGGGATGAGCCGACCCAAAACCATCCTGATCCTCAAGCCGCGCGGTTTCTGCGCCGGCGTGGTGCGCGCCGTGGACGCGGTGGAGTCGGCGCTGCGCAAGTTCGGCCCGCCGATTTACGTGCTCAAGGAGATCGTCCACAACCGCACCGTGATTTCGAGCCTGGAGGAGCGTGGGGCGATCTTCGTGCCCGACCTGCAGCGGGTGCCGCCGGGCGCGCGGGTGTTCTTCAGCGCGCACGGCGTCGCGCCGCAGATGTGGACCGAGGCGCGGGCGCGCGGCCTGCAGGTGATTGACGCCACCTGCCCGCTGGTCAACAAGGTGCACAACGAGGCGCAGGAATACACCCGCCAGGGCTACAGCCTGGTCATCATCGGGCATCGCCACCACGACGAAATCGTCGGACTGCTGGGCGAGGTGCCGGCGGGCACGCCCGTGGTGGAGACGCTCGATCAGGTGGACGAGCTCGAGGTCGAGGATCCCGCCCGCGTCGCCTACCTTACCCAGACCACGCTCAGCCTGGACGAAACCAGCGCCATCATCCAGCGCCTGCGCGAGCGCTTCCCGCTGGTGAAGGCGCCCAAGGCGCAGGACATCTGCTACGCCACCCAGAACCGCCAAACCGCGCTCAAGCGCATCGCCCCGCGCGCCGACCTGGTGCTGGTGGTGGGCTCGGAAAACAGCTCGAACTCCCTGCGCCTGGTCGAGGTCGCCGCCAACGCCGGCGCGCCCGCCTACCGCATTGACGACGCCGACGCCATCGTGCCCGCCTGGCTCGATGGCGTCGGCACCGTCGGCCTCACCGCCGGCGCCTCCGCGCCCGAGTCGCTGGTGCAGGAGGTGGTCGCCGCGCTGGCCGCGCGCTTCGGCTTCGAGCATATCGAGGAAGCCGAGGGCATTGACGAACACGTCCGCTTCATCCTACCCGAAGCGGTGCTCGCTGGATGACTTCGATCATGGCTAATCCCGACCTCGCCCTGCACAACCTCGCCACCCAACTCCGCATCGACTCGATCCGCGCCACCACCGCCGCCGGCAGCGGCCACCCCACCAGTTCGATGTCGGCGGCCGACATCCTGGCGGCGCTGTTCTTCGACGCCATGCGGCTCGATCCGCAGCGGCCGCAGTCGCCGGCCAACGACAAGTTCGTGCTTTCCAAGGGCCACGCCGCGCCGGTGCTCTACTCCGTGTGGGCGGAGCTGGGCTTGTATCCACGCGAGCACCTGCTCACGCTGCGGCGCATGGATTCCGACCTCGAGGGCCATCCCACGCCCGAGCTGCCCTTCGTCGCCGTGCCCACCGGCTCGCTCGGCCAAGGACTGGCCGTCGGCCTGGGCATGGCGCTGCAGGCGCGCCTGGCGGGCGCCGCCTACCGCACCTACGTACTGATGGGCGACGGCGAAACCGCCGAGGGTTCGGTGTGGGAGGCGGCCGAAGTCGCTGCCTTCTACGGTGTGGACAACCTCTGCGCCATCGTGGACGTCAACCGCTTGGGCCAGAGCCAGCCCACCATGTGGCAGCACGACATGGAGACGCACCGGGGCCGCTGGGCCGGGTTCGGCTGGAACGCGTTGGTGGTGGACGGGCACGATATCGCCGCCCTGCGCGCCGCCTTCACCCAGGCGCGGCAGTGCCAGGGCCGCCCCACGGTGCTGCTGGCGCGCACGCTCAAGGGCAAGGGGGTGTCGTTCATCGAGGACAAGAACGGCTGGCACGGCAAGGCCCTCAAGCCGGAAGAGGCCGATGCCGCGATCAAGGAATTGCAGCAGGCCTTCCGCCCCGATCCCTCGGGCGCCAAGCCCTGGCCGTCGCCCCCCGCCGCCGATCCCGCGCCCGCTGCCGCGCCGGCGGTGGCGCTGCCCGCGCCCAACTTCCCGCCCGGCCAGCAAATCGCCACCCGCGAAGCCTTCGGCCAAGCCCTCGCCGCGCTGGCGCCGCTCGATCC
>JAKAOE010000020.1 GCA_021823305.1 Acidobacteriota bacterium | reverse complement strand
CAAACGCCGCATAAATCCGCCGCGCGGCGGGGGACGCCAGAAAGTTGAGCCACGCCGCCGCCGCGCGTGCATGCGGCGCCTGCGCCAGCAGCCCCGCGACATAGACGGCCGTGACGTTTTGCCGCGCAGGGATGCGAACGCCGGCGATGGGGTGCCCCAGCTGCTCCTGGAACCGCACCTCGGATGCCCAGGTCACGCCGGCGTCGCTCTCGCCCTGCAGGATGCGGAGCGGCGTTTGCCGGTGGTGGATATGCGTCAGGACAGTCGTGCCGGCACACAGCTTGGTCACCATCACCCGCCGTACCAGGCCCGCCCCGCCCGCCCGGCGCAGCGCGGCGGCGATTTGCCGCTCCACGCCCTCCCACGCCGGATTCGGCATGGACACGCGCACGTCCGGCCGGCCCAGATCGCTCAGGCCCGTCACGCGCAAGGGGTTGCCCTGCCGCACCATGATCTCCAAATCGTTGCTGGCGTAGGCCACGGTGCGGCGGACCAGCCCTTGGCGCCGCAGCGCCTGCACCTTGCGCGCGCCCGCCTCGTACACGTCCGGCGCCACCTGCAACGTCAGGTTGCCGAGCGTCAGCGTGTTGTGCTGCTGCATCTGCCGCAGCAGGATGCCCGGGGGCAGAGTCTCGTAAAAGATGTGCCCACGCAGTTGGGGATGCAGCCGCGTGAAGGCGCGTATGAGCCGTGGCATCACCATGAACTGGTTGCCGCCGACGAACAGGGTGAGCTGCGGATGGAGGGGATTGCCGTGCAAATCCGGCACGTTGTCCACCGTCGCCACGCGGAATACAAACCCCTGCCGCGCCGGGTCGTTCCCCCGGCTCCAGGGCGGGAACACGCCCGCCTGCGGCCGCGGCCCCGCCGCCACCGCCGTCAACACCAGCGTCAACGCCCCGCTCAGCGCCTTCAGGCCCGCCCGTCGCGCCATGGCTATGCCACCGTGATGTAACTGAAATGGCCGTCGGTCTGCAGGACCGCCACCGCCATCACCATGGCCGCCACCACCAAGGTCCCGGGCAACATATGGCTGAGCAGCGCGCGCACCAACTCCTCCGGCGTGCCCTGCAGCCGGAAGCGCTGAATCATCGCCCGCGACTGCTCCTCCAGCGCGGTGTGGCAGGCCAGGAAATTCACGCCCCGCGCCTTCAGCCCGGTGATGCTCTTGTCCTGATATACGGACCGCTCGCTATCCGGATTGTGGTTCGCGGCCACGGCATCGCTGTCCAGGAACAGGTTGCGCCGCGCCCAAGTTCCGGTCTGCGGGTCCTTCAGGCCGATGAACTCCCCCAGCGGATAGCCGGCCCACGCCGCATGGTTCAGATTCAGCAGGTTGGCCGGACCGTGCAAGGCGGCCACCACGTGGAACTCGCGCGGCGCCAGGCCCAAGCCGAATTGGAACCCGTTGAGCGAGTTCTTGATGTTGTTGAGGAATATGCCGTTGTCGACGGCGATGATGTCGTACACCTGGCGGTAACGCGCCGGGCGCGCCAACATGCGGCGGAAATCCCGCCCCCGCCAATCGGCCCGGGTGTCCACCAATTGCCCCGCGGCCATCGTGCCCGCCGCCAGCGCCGCGGCGCCGGCCAGGCTGCGCACTAGAAACTGCTTGCGATCCAGGTTCATTCTCAGGCTCCCGTGCTACCTGAGAACCAGCCTAGGGAGCCGCCGCGGCGGCTGTCCAATCAGAATCCGCTATGCCGGATGAGCGCGGCTCATGCCCCCGCGCCGGCGGCACCCTTGCGCGCGCGCAGCACCCGGCGCAGAAACTTCAAAAACTGCCCCGCAAGTCCGGACGGCGCCGGTCCCTGTGGGTACAGCACGTGGAGTTGCCGCCGCAGTTCCAGCCCGCGCACTTCCACCGCCAGCAGCGTGCCCAGCCGGAGTTCCTTCTCCGCCGCCCAACGCGACACCACCGCCAGCCCGATGCCCAACTCCACCGCGGTCTTCACCGCTTCGGTGCTTCCCAGCTCCATCGCCACCTGCGGCTTCCGCCCCGGCGCCGCGGCGCGCAGCGCCGCCTCCAGCGTCTCGCGGGTTCCCGACCCCGGCTCCCGCATGACGAGCGGCAGGCTCAGCAGGTCGGCCACTGAAAAGGGCTGCCGCAGCGCGGCAAATCGCCGGCCGCGCACCACCACCAGCTCATCGTGCATCAAGGGCTGCGCCTTGAGTCCCGGCAGCGCGCACGGCCCCTCGACGAATCCCAGCGGCGCCGACTGCTCCCGCACCCATTGCGCCACCTGCCGCGTGTTGCTGCTTTCCAGCACCACGCGCACCTTCGGCCGCTCGCTCTGGAACTCGGCCAGGACGGCCGGCAGGAGATAGCTGGCCACGGTCGAGCTGGCCGCCAGACGCAATTCCCCGCTCGCCAGCGGCGGCGCCATCAGCTCCGCCTCGACCTCCTCGTAGAGCCGCAGAATCCGCCGTGCCTGCGCGTAGAGACGCTGGCCGGGCGGCGTCAGCCGCGCGCCCCGCGGCGTGCGGTCCAGCAGGCGTTGCCCGTATTCCTCCTCCAGCGCCCGGATCTGCAAACTGACCGCGGGCTGGGTGAGGCCCAGCTCGGCGGCCGCGCGCGAGAAGCTGCCCTCCCGTGCCACGGTGTAGAACGCGCGCAGCCGGTAGTCGCCCATCGCCTCGACAGTCTAGCAAAGCCCCGCCCGGCCGGCGCCCGCGCCGCGGCCAAATCCGCCGCGTGCGGCCGGTTAATGCCCTTGGAACAGGTACAGGGAGAAGAACAGGAAGACCCAGACGATATCCACAAAGTGCCAGTAGTACTCGGCCGCCTTGAGCGACATGTGGTACTGCTGCGTGTATTCGCCTTTCTCCATCCGCCAGTACACCAGCCCCAGCATGATCAGGCCCACGGTGACGTGCGCGCCGTGAAAACCGGTCATGAGGAAATAGGCGGCGCTGTAGGCGCCGGTGGTGATGGTGAATCCCATCACCCCGTTGAGGAAACCCCACTCGAACCCTTGCATGCCAAGGAACACGATGCCCATCGCGATGGTGAGCAGAATCCAGTTCTTGGCGGCACTCTTCCTGCCACTCAGGAACGCATGAATCCCCCAGTTGAGGGTGAAGCTGGAGCCGACCAGGATGAGCGTGGCGATGCCGGGCAGCGTGGTCTCCAGCCGCGGCATGCCGGCGGGCGGCCACTGCGCGCTGGTGAAGTGGGTGTAGTAGAGGTACTCGAAATAGGAGACGAAAATCATCGCCTCGGAGGCGAGGAAGAAGAAGAAGCCGCGCGTCAGGTCCTTGTTGGTCTGGACCGGATCCATCCGGCGGCGCTCCACCGCGATCGTGTTCGCCCAGCCGCTGGCCGCGACCAGCGAACCCAGGATCGCCGCGGCCAGCAGGATCCCGGCCAGGGGCACGCCCAGATAGACCAGAAAGACGAAGAAGACCACGGCGCCCATGCCGCCGGCGAGCAGAATCGGCCAGAAGCTGGGCTGGGGGGCGTGCTCGCTGGGGTCGGCGTGCAGCCCGGCGTGAGCGGCGGCGGCGGAAGAAGCGAGGCTGGCGTGTTCCATCTACTTGATCCAGTGCGGAAAGGCGAAGGTGGTCTCCTCGGGATAGATCCAGCCGTGGCGCGCCGCCCAGGGCGTCCAGAGGGCGCTGAAGAGGGCGAGAAAGGCCAGCGCCCAGCCCAGGCGGCGGTTGCGGCGGCGCACGCTCGGCAACAGTTGCTTGAGTTCCGCGGTGCGGTCCATGGCCTTATTGCCCTCCGATGCCGGCGGCGGGCGGCGCGCCCGCGGCCAGCGGCTCGAGCGTGTACATGACGCTGACGCGCTTGACCCGCGGATCCAGGCCCTGGTTGATCTGATAAATCACCGGCAGCGTCTTGGTTTCGTGCGGCTTCATCGTCTGGTCGCTGAAACAGAAGCACTGAATCAGCGCCAGATGGGTCGCGGCGGCGGCGGGATAAATGTCGTGGATGGCGCGGAAGCGCACGGTGTGGTCGCTGGTGTTCACAAAGGTGAACTTATTCTCGGTCCGCTGGTCGAGATGCACCGTCTGCAACATGTCGCCCGGCGTCAGGGTAACCGGCAGGCCCGGCGGCGTGACCGTGCTGAAGCTGATGTTGATGTCGCGATGCGTATCGACCGGACCGGTGGAGGCGGCGAGCTTTTCGTCCGGCGCGACGTAGAGTCCCAAATGGGTGCAAAACACGCGAAACAGCGGCACGTTGATGAAGGCGAACCCCACCATGCCGAGCGCGATCAGCATCAGCTTCCAGCCGTGGCGCTTGCGGTGTTCCAGCCCGGGTACGATGGCCATGACTACTGAATCTCCGGAATCTCCTCGAAGTTATAGGCGGGAGGCGGGCTCGAGGTGGCCCATTCGAAATGGGTTTCGATCTCGTTGGTCTGCCACGGATCGTCGCCCGCGGACTTGGGCTCGCGCAGCGCCTTGATGACGCTGTAGGTGAACAGCAGGCCCGCGGCCAGCATGAAAATGAAGCCTTCGGAAATGAACTGGTTGAGCGGGCGGAATTCGATGCGATAGTTGGCGACGCGGCGCGCCATGCCCTCGATGCCCAGCAGGTGCATCGGCATGAAGACCCAGTTCAAGCCGATGAAGAAGAGCCAGAAAATCCAGCTCCCGAGCTTCTCGCTGAGCATCCGGCCGGTGATCTTGGGGAACCAGTAATAGGTGCCGGCGAAGAGCGTCATCACCGAGCCGCCGACCAGCACGTAGTGGAAGTGGGCGACCACGAAGTAGGTGTTGTGCACCAGGATGTCAAACGGCACCACCGCCAGCATGAGGCCGCTCAGCCCGCCGAGCACGAAGGTGAAGATGAAGCCCAAGGCGAACTTCATCGCGGTGGTGAAGCGGATCACGCCGCCCCACACCGACGCCAGCCAGGAATAAATCTTGACCCCGGTCGGCACCGAGATCAGCATGCTCGCCATCGAGAAGTAGACGCGCGCGGTGGAGGAGATCCCGGCGGTGAACATGTGGTGCGCCCAGACCGTGAACCCGATGATGCCGATGGACCACATCGCCATCACCATGCCCTTGTAGCCGAACAGCTTCTTGCGCGACATCGCGGGGATGATGTGGGAGATCATGCCGAAACCCGGCAAGATCATGATGTAGACCTCGGGATGGCCGAAGAACCAGAACAGATGCTGATACAGCAGCGGGTCGCCGCCCAGCGCGGGGCGGTAGAAGCCGGTGTTCAGCCAGCGGTCGCTGAGCAGCATGAAGAGCGCGCCCGAGAGCACCGGCACCGCCAGCACCAGCATCCAGGCGGTGACCACCCAGCTCCAGACGAACAGCGGCAGCTTCATCCAGGTCATCCCGGGAGCGCGCATGTCGATCACGGTGACCAGGAAATTGATGGCGCCCATGATGGAGCTGATGCCGAGCAGAAGAACCGCCAGGATCCAGAGATCCTCGCCGTGGCCGGCGGAAAATTGCGCCGTGCTCAGCGGCGGGTAGCTCCACCACCCGTCCGCGGCGGCGCCGCCGGCGACAAAGAAGCTGCCGTACAGCATCATCGCGGCGGGCATGAGCAGCCAGAAGGAAAAGGCGTTGAGCTTGGGGAACGCCATGTCGCGCGCCCCGATCATGAGTGGCACCAGGTAGTTGCCGAAGCCCGCGAACGCCGCCATCAGGACCAGGAAGATCATGATGGTGGCGTGCATCGTCATGAGCTGGTTGTACAGCTGCGGGGAAAACAGATGCCAGTCGGGATTGTACAGATTGAGCCGGATCATGCCGGCGAGCGAGCCGCCGAACCAAGCGTTGATCAGGGCAAAGACGATGTACATGATTCCGATCTTCTTGTGATCGGTGGTGGTGATCCAGTCCAGGACGCCATGGTACTGGCGGGGCTGGATCGTGCCGGCGGTTGCGACTTGGGTGCTCATGCTTTGCCTCGCGCCTGACGGCCGGCGGAATTCGCTTCGGACAGCCGGGCGGGTAGAGCCGCGGCTTGCGCGGCGGGTGACGGTGGGGGGGCGGCGGTTTGGCTGCTGTGCCTCGCCAGCCACGCCTGGAACTGGTCCTCGGGCACGACCTGGACGCTGATCAGCATCTGCGCGTGGTCGGCGCCGCATAGCTGGGTGCACTGGCCCTTGTAGTAACCCGGCTTGGCTTTGAACCAGAGGTTGGTGATGCGGCCGGGCAGCGCGTCCATCTGGATCCCCAGGCCGGGGACGTAGAACCCGTGAATCACGTCCACGCTCGTCAGGTCGAGGTCAATCACCTGGTTGGCCGGCACCACCAGCGTGTCGTTGGAAATATCGATGCCGTACTTCGGGTATTTGTACTCCCAGAAAAACTGGTGGCCGACCACGTCGATCGTCATCGCCGGGGTGTTGCCGCCGAACTCCATGAAGCTCAGCGTGGGATAGGAGTGCAGCGCGACGCTGACGACAACGATCAGGGGAATCACCGTCCACAAAAACTCGAGCGGGTTGTTCTCGTGGAAGCTGGCGGGTTTGCGGCCGTCGCCCTTGTCCCGGAACCTGATCATGACGTAGGCCAGCAGGATGTAGGCGATCAGGATGAAGGGAATCACCCAAAGCAGGGCGTGCAGGCTCTCGGCG
This sequence comes from Acidobacteriota bacterium, assembly GCA_021823305.1. Taxonomy (GTDB): domain Bacteria; phylum Acidobacteriota; class Terriglobia; order Terriglobales; family SCQP01; genus SCQP01. The sequence continues at coordinate 4,511 of JAKAOE010000020.1, read as the reverse complement.
GCGGCGCGGATCGCCTCCCGGCTGCCGGGAGCGTCGAAGGCGTTGCGCACCGGCGCGGCGCTGCCCTTGGCGGCCGCCTGCGCCATGGCCTGCGCCATGCCGGACTGCTGGGCGTAAAGAGGCAACAGCCCCAAACTCATTGCGAACCTCCGTTGGCGCTTCCCTGCCCGCCCGGCAGCGCTTGCACCAGCTGCTGCTCATAGGCGTAGAGGGAGTTCAATTGCGGGACGGTCAGGGTCCCCTGGCCGGGCATCATGTGGCCGGGCAGGCCGTGCAGCACGACGTGGGAGAACCCCGCGAAGTCGCTGGGCGAGCTCAGGATCAGCGGATCCAGGAAACTCTGCGCCCGCACCTCCAGATACGGATCGGAGTCCACCATCTCCACCGGGATGCCGCCCTGGCCCAGTTCGCCATGGCAGCTCTGGCAGTGGAGCTGATAGAGCGCCTGGCCTTGCGCCAGGTCCGGCGCGGGCTGGCCGGGAGCCGGCTTGGCCGGCGGCGAGGGCGGCTGTGGCTGCTGCGCCGCGGCCTCCCCGGCGAAGATCTGCATCGCCACCGCGATCGGGATGCGCGGCCCGCTGGGCACCGGCTGCAGCGGCGGCAAGGCGGCGGGCGCATTCGAGGCGGGCGTGGCCAGCGCCGCCAACTGCGCCGGCGTGTTGTGCTGCAGCGCGCTTTTGGGGATGAAGTTCTGCCGGATGTAATGGATCACCGCCATGCGCTCCTCCGGCGAGAGGGCGACGAAGCTGGGCATGGAGGTGCCGGGCGACCCGTTGGTCACCGTGTGGTACATGGTGAGCACCGAGGTGCCGTAGCGGAACACGCCGGTGTGGTAGTTGCGCGGCGGGGGGTTGAGCCCGGCGGCGCGCGGGCCGTTGCCGTAGCCGTCGATGCCGTGGCAGGGGGCGCAGTTCGCCACAAACACCTGCTTGCCCTCCGCCAGCAGCTTCGGCGTCGGCTTCAGCAGCGGACGCAGATCCACCGTGGTGGCCGCTCCCGGCGGCGGCGGCTTATGGAAGTCGAAACGCGCCTGGTGGGTCGCCCGGCCGTACTCCCCGCCGAAGGCGGAGTAGATCAGATATCCCACCGCCATCACCACCAGCGCGAAGCCGATCAGCGACTTGAGCGGGAGCTTGGCCGGCTGCTGGCTCACAGGTACCTCCCCGCCACCGAGTTCAGGAACTTAGGATCGCCGACCGGCACCATGGGATGCCGGCTGAGATAGCGCGTGGCCAGCAGACCGAAAATCCCGAGAAAGCCGAGGAAAACGCCCAGCTCGACCCAGTTGGGCACGTAGAAGCTGGTGTGGATCACGGGCATGATCAGCCAGTAGCAGTCCAGCCACTCCGCCACCAGGATCAGGCTGGACATCGCGATCAGCACCTTCTCGTTGGTGCGGACCTTCTGGTTCATCAGGATCACGAACGGAACCGCCCATTTGGCGATCAGCAGGAACAGGAACAGGTAGCCCCACCCATGCACGATGCGCTGATGGAAGTAAATGGTCTCCTCGCGGTAGTTCGCGTACCAGATCAGCATGTATTGCGCGAACCCGATGTAGACCATGAAGATGCTGAAGGCGTGCACGATGCGCGCCAGGTCCACATAGTGGTAATCCTTGACCGCGCCCCCGAACATGTTGTGCCGGCGCAGCAGCACGGTGCACAGCAACACCAGCGCCAGGCTGGCCTGGAACAGCCCGGCGAACCCGTACACGCCCCACATCGTGGTGTCCCAGTGCGGTTCGAGCGACATCACCCAGTCCACGAAGCACCAAGTGAAACTGTAGCCGAAAAACACCAGGAAGCCGGCCGCCACGCGCCCGCGTATGCCGGGCTTCTTGCCGAACGTCGGCCGGGGCTCCATCACCGCCGGATGGTCGTCCTGGTAGGTGGAGTTGCGCAGGAACCAGAAGCTGAACAGGCACCAGACGCCGATCGCCACCAGGGTGCGGGCGCTGTAGAACGGCAGCGCGAAGTAGGCCCGCTTGCTGGCGGTGATGAAGCCGGAGTAGCCCGCCACCGCCCAGGGATAGATGTGCGGCACGCCGATCAGCAGCACGATGGCCAGCAGGAACGCGGCCGGCAGATAGCTGGCGGCCGCCTCGGGCAGGCGCCGGAAGACCACCGTCCAGGTGGCGCTGGTGATGTATTCCAATGCGACCAGGAACACGCCGCCGAGGCCCAGCGCCAGAAAGAACAGGTAATTGGTGAGAAAGCTGTACCAGGCGCGCTGCGGGCTGACCAGCAGCGCGACCAGGAAGACGATCACGCCGATGGCGGTGGAAGCCAGCAGGAAACTGCGCACGCGGGCGGGAAAGACCGCGGGGCCGGGCTTGGGGACGTCAACAACCTGCTCGTGGGATTGCATGACTAGTGAGGAATGCCGTTGACGCCCGGCCGCGGGATGGCTTCCGCGCCGGGGATGGGACCGTTGGGGCCTTCGGCGGGCGGCAGATCGTGGGAGAAGTTCATCCCCTCGCTCTCCGCGCGCGCCATGTCGGAGGGCGAAGGATTGGCCGCGAGCTGCAGCACGCGCACATAGTGGATGATGGCCCAGCGCTGCGCCGGATCGAGCAGCGAGCGATAGGGTGGCATGTTCCCCTGGCCCTCGGTGACGATGGTGAAGATGCGGCCGTCGCTGAACTGCAGCGGCGCGCCCAGAATCAGCGGCGGCGGCTGGGTCATGTGGGGCACGATGTAGCCCAGACCGTTGGCCAGCGCGCCGTGGCAGACGATGCAGTAGTTGTCGAACAGCTGCCGCCCCTTGGCCAGCACCGCCGGCGTCACCGGCAGCGGATCCACGATGCTGTCCACTCCGGTGACGTCGGACGGCTGCGGGAACGGCGTGTAGTTGATCGGCACGGTATGGGCGGGCGGCGTCCGCATCGCCGGCAGCTTCGGGTCCACGTGATCGGTCCCGAACGGACGGACGCTGGCCTGCACATACATGTCGGGCTGGTACTCGATCTGCGTCGTGGACTTGGTGCCGGGACCGGCGCAGCCGAACAGCGCCAGGCCCATGGCGGCGGCCGCGACCCAGACCAGACAGCCGGGCAACATCGGGACGGCTTTAGGCAAGATCGCGCACCTCCACGGCGCCCAGTTCCTTCAGCATGGCCTGCACCGTGCCGCTCTCGTACGGGCGGACCGGAACATAGAGGCCGAAACGGTCGTTGGTCAGCGCCCGGTCGAGCGGCGTGAAATTCGGCGCCGGCCGCAGGCGGGCGGCGATGAAGACGGCGGTGAGGGTGGAGATGCCGGCGATGAGGATGCCGCTCTCAAACGTGATCGGCATGTAGGCGGGCACCGAAATGAAGGGCTTGCCGGCGATGTTCAGCGGCCAGGCCCAGGCCATGGTCCAGGCCTCGAAGCTGAAGCCCAGCGTGGCGCCCACGAAAAACATGGTCTTGGTGACGCGCGGCATCCAGCTCATCTTCAGGCCGAGCGCCTTGTCGATGCCGTGCACGGCGTAGGGGGTATAGGCGTCCAGGCCGCGGTAGCCCTTCTCCCGCACCGCCGTGATGGCGGCGAGCAGATGCGCCGGGTCCGGAAACAGGGCCAGGACCGCCGGCGGCCGGTAGGCGTCAGACATGGCTCTCCTTCAGGGGCGCGGGTTCGGCAACCTGATGCTTGAGCACGCTCTTCACCTCGGCGATGGAGATCACCGGGACGAAGCGCGAGAACAGCAGGAAGAGGGTGAAGAACAGGCCCAGGGAACCGACGAACGTGCCCACGTCGTAGATGGTGGGGGCGTAGTAGCGCCAGTTCGAGGGCATGAAATCCTGCGAGAGCGAGCTGATGATGATGACGTACCGCTCGAACCACATGCCGATGTTGATGATGATGCTCATGATGAACAGCACCACCAGATTGCGCCGCGCCCGGCGGAACCAGAAGAGCAGCGGCGCGATGCAGTTGCAGAACACCGTCAGCCAGCCCGCCCAGGCGTAGGGGCCGAAGAAGCGCAGCCAGATGTAGATGTGGGTCTCGAACGGGTTCTCGCTGTACCAGGCCATGAAGATCTCGACCAGGTAGGCGTAGGAGACCATCATCGAGGTGGCGAGGATGATCTTCGCCATCAGCTCCATGTGGTCAATGGTGATGTAGTGCTCCAGCCTGAAGGCCTTGCGCATGATGGTGACCACCGTGATCACCATGGCGAAGCCGCTGAAGATGGCGCCGGCGACGAAGTAGGGCGGGAAGATGGTGTCGTGCCAGCCCGGCATGGAGGAGACGGCGAAGTCGCTGGAGACCACGCTGTGCACGGACAGCACCAGCGGCGTGCAGATAGCGGCGAACAGGCCGTAGGCGGCCTCGTAATGATGCCAGTCGCGCGCGGTGCCCTTCCAGCGCTGCGACACCACGCCGTAGACCTTGCGCGCGAACTTGCCCGGGTGCATGTCGCGCAGCGTGGCCAGGTCGGGGATCATGCCCTGGTACCAGAACAGCAGCGAGGTGGTGGCGTAGGTCGAAACCGCGAACACGTCCCAGATCAGCGGCGAGCGGAAG
>JAKAOE010000019.1 GCA_021823305.1 Acidobacteriota bacterium | reverse complement strand
CCCATGCCCCAGGCACCGAGCGTCGGCGCCTCCCAGTTGTCCTCCTCGAACTTGAGGTCGTGGGCGCGCAGATCCACGCCGATCGCCTCCAGGCTCCGCAGGTACAAGTCCTGTGAATCCTCCGGAGCAGGTTTAAGGATTACCTGCAACTGCATGTGCTTGTAGAGACGATTGGGATTTTCGCCATATCTGCCGTCGGCCGGGCGACGGCTGGGCTGAGGATAGACCACGCGGTAGGGTTCCGGGCCGAGAACGCGCAGAAAGGTCTCCGGCGCCATGGTGCCGGCGCCGACTTCGGAGTCGAATGGAAGCTGGACGACGCAACCCTGGACGGCCCAGTATTGCTGCAGCTTCAGTATCAAGTCCTGAAAGTAAAGCATTCAGCTCTCGAGCTCCAGCAGCATCGGCCAGACGCGCAGGTGCGCCTCCAAATGGCCGGTGAGCGCCGCATAGAGCGCATGGCGCAGTTCCCTGCCCGCCGCGCCAGCGCACGCCGCCGCCACTCCACCATCGAGCGCCGGCAGCGGCTGGCGCGCGAAGTTCCCGGCGAGCGTGAGCGCCTCCGGGCTAAGCGACAAATTGGGCAAGAAGCCTCCCAAGCGGACCATCCAGTAGAGGTAATAGCTGAGCGGCAGCCACACCGCATCGCCTGCCGCGCCGCGCGTGGCCTGCGTCACCACCTGCAGCAGGCGGAAGGTGGCATCGCTGACCTCATGGTCGGGCAGCATGCGATCCGCCACCTCGACCATCAACGACACTGCAACTGAATGTAGCAAACTTCCGCCGTTGCTGGCGAGCGCCGGCATCATGGACGCCACGGTCTCGCAGTGGTCAATCGTGCTGAGGTCCTTACCCTCGCGCTCGAAATATTGAATCCGGACCTGCGTCAGCGGCTCCAGCATGGCCCCGAACTTCGACTTGGGGCGGCGCGCGCCGCGCGCCACGCCACGCCGCTTGCCCCACTCGCGAGTAAAGAAACTCACGATCTTGTCCGATTCCTTGAGCGGATAGGTGCGGAGGATGAACGCGTCGGCCACGCACAGGGGCATGGGAGACTGTACCACCTGGGCTTGGCACGCGGCGATGCGCAGGGCAATGACGTCTGATAACGCCGGACGTGCACACTGGACTGGGCGGCCTGCGGATAATAAGGCGACATAACCATGTCTCAGAAGAAGGCGCCGAAATCGGTGACGTTCGATCTGGTGGCGGTAGGCGAGATCGTCTGGGAGCACCGTGTCCGGATGGGCGGCTTCCCTACTCCCGGGGGCAAAGCGTCGTACCGGGCGACGGAACTGCGCGCGGCCGGGGTGGCGGCGCTTTGCCTGGACCGTGCGACCCAGGGGCAGCGGGTGGCGTTGGCGGCGGTGGTGGGCGACGATGAGCGCGACAACCGGCTGGTGAACCAACTTCAGGCGGCGGGGGTGAACGTCACTGCCCTGCTCCGGTGCCACGGCTTCGAGCCGGCAGAGCGGTGGGTCTTCGAGGAAGGCGAGACGGGTTGCTGCACTACCGTGGCCGAGGAAACAGGCGGGTATCCGCCGGAAGCGTTGCGGGCCGACTGGGTGGCGAGCGGACGCGAGCTGTGGGTGGATAGCGATGGGAGCGCGGCGGCGCAGCGGGCGATCGCGATGGCGCAGGCCGCCGGCGTTCCGGTGCGCTCGCTAGCCGCTTTGCGAGTCAATCATCTCCACGGCCAGTAACGTCGTCCGGCCGACCACGTTGAGGCTGTGCTCGGAGACCTTGTCCATGGTGTCCTGGAGGGTGTGGTGCCAGGCGCCCATGCCGTCGCCGCTGGTCATCGGGCCGAACGTCGCGTCCACGATATCCACCGAGGGGATGCCGACGTTCAGGAACGAAACCTGATCGTCGGTGATGGCGGTGGAATACTTGAAGAAGTACTGGCTGTAGTGGAGCTTGCGAGCGGCGGCGGCAATGAAATCCTGCAGCCAGGGCGTGGACTGGGACTCCTTGTCCACGTCCAGGTCCTTGTCGCCGATCATGTCCAGCAGGAAAAAGCCCTTAATGCGCGGCACCAGGCCCTCGGTCAAAAGCTTGTGGGCCAGGTGCTTGCTGCCGTAGAGGCCGTCGGTTGCGGTGAACGACTTCACCGCCTCCTCAAGGTCGGTCCACACCAGCCAAATCTGCATGTGCGTGGGCGGGGCCGCGTGCAGAGCGTCGGCGAAGGAGAGCAGGATGGCGGTGCTGGAGCCGCCGTCGTTGGCGCCGACAAAACCCTTGGGCTGGAACAGCGTGTCGTAGTGACCGGCGAGGATGAAGATGGGCTGGTCGGGGTCTTTCGAGACGTTGAATTTGCCGATGATGTTGTGCACCGGCACCGGACCGCGGGGGGTCTGGGCGACGAAATCGTCGGTTTCCAGAATGCCGCCGTCACGCGCGATCACGCTCTTGATCAGCGCCTCGGTTTTGGCATGGCCGGGCGAGCCGGGGTAGCGCATGCCGAAGCCGACGATTTGCTGATTGTAGCGGTAGCATTGCGGGCCGTTGAAGGCGTCGTGGAGGGAGACGCGCGGGGCGTGAGCCGGCACGGCCAGCGCGGCGGCGAGCAGCAGGGTGAGCATTAGCAACAGTGTAACGCCTGGATGGGTTTTCGGGTGGTCAGTCGAGCGGCAAGTACAGGCGCGCTTCAGCGCCGCGCAGGCCGCGGCGGTTGCCCAGGGTCAGGCGGCCGCCATGGGCTTCGGCGATTTGGCGCGAGAGGACCAAGCCGATGCCGCTGCCGCCGGGCTTGGTGGTGAAGAAGGGGACGAACAGGTTCTGGGTGGCGGCCAAGCCAGGGCCTTCGTCGGTAACCCAGATTTCCAGCCAGGAGTGGCGCAAATCCCACCCGATCTGAACCCCGCCGCCGGCGGCGAGGGAGGCGTCCACGGCGTTGCGCAGGAGGTTGATCAGCACCTGGCCGATCTGGTCGGCGTCGGCGAAGACCGAGACGTCGGGGCCGGGCCGGATCTCAACCGCCAGCCGCTGCTCCAGGCGCACCGCCTGCTGCACCATAGCGCGCACTTCGACCTGCCGGCGGTCGGGGGCGGGCAGGCGGGCCAGGCGGGTATAGGCGCTCATGAAGCGGTTGAGCGCGGCGGCGCGGTCGGAGATGACGCCGAGGCCGCGCGCCATGTCCTCCTTCCAGTCGCTGGCCTGGGGCTGCTCGAGCAGGCCGGCGAGCGAATCCGCCAGCGACATCACCGGCGCCAGCGAGTTGTTGATTTCGTGGCCGAGCACGCGGATCAGGCGGTACCAGGCGAGGCGCTCCTCTTCCCGCAGCGGCTGGCTCAGGTCGGAAATCATCAGCAGGCGGTGGGGCCGGCCCTCCTCGCGAAACTGGGCGTGGCGGATATCCCAGCGTCCGGGCCCGCCGGGAAAGGTGACTTCCTGCAGGCGGCTGGCGGGACCCGCAAGCATGGGCGCGAGTTCGAGCTCGACCGCGGTCTGCCCGAGCAGGCGGTCGGGGGAAGAGGCGAGCAGGTGCGCGGCGGCGGGATTGACGAGACGCAGCCGCTCCTCGTCGTCGAAGGCGAATACGGCGATGTCAATCGCGGCGACCACTTTGTCGAGCAGCGCGCCGGCCTCGACGCCGGTGACCCGGCGCTGGCGCAGGGACACCGACAGTTCGTTGATTTCAGCGGCGAGCGCGCCGAAGGCGTCGTCATAGCTCGCCCCGCGCGCGCGCACCGAATAGTCGCCCTCACGCACCGCGGCCAGCATGTTGGCAAAGGTGCCGAGGGCGAACAGCGTGCGCCGCCGGGCGGCGAAGGTGAACCACAGCCACGCCAGCACCAGGGCGGCGCTGAGCAACAACGCCAGGCCAGTCCCTTGGCCGAAGAGCAGCCGGTTACGCGGCAGCCAGATCAGCACCAGCGCCACCGCCAGCGCGGGCAGGCCGGCCGCCAGCCCCAAGACCAGCGCCGCGGTTGCGGGCGAGGCAGGCGCGCCCGAGGCGGGATCGGCCGGAGGGCGCGGCGCGGGCGGCGGACCGGCCGGCTCAGAGGCCATAACGCTCAATACGGCGGTAGAGCGCCGCGCGGCTCAGGCCCAGCGCCTTGGCGGCCTGGTGGATGTTGCCGCCGGCGCGCTCCAGCGCGGTGCGCACCAGGATGCGCTCGGCCTCGTCCAGCGGCAATGCGTCCAGCCCGCTGAGCGCCGGCGCCGCCGCGGCGCGCAACCCTAAATCGCTCGCCTGCACCAGATTGCCGGAGGCGAGCAGCACCGCGCGCTCGACCGCGTGCTCCAACTCGCGCACGTTGCCCGGCCAGGGATGTTCCTGGAGAAGCTGCTGGGCGGCAGGCTCGAAACCAGTGATCGCCTTGCGGTAGCGCGCCGCCAACTGGCGCAGGAAATGCTGCGCCAGCGCGGGAATATCCTCGCGGCGCTGGCGCAGCGGCGGCAGGTGAATCTCGATGGTGTTGAGGCGGAAGAGGAGATCCTGGCGGAAGCGCCCTTCGTCCGCTGCCCGGTGGAGGTCAATGTTGGTGGCCGAGAGCAGGCGAACGTCCACGCGGCGGGTCTTCGACGAGCCCACGCGCTCGATATCGCCCGACTGCACCACGCGCAGCAGCTTGGCCTGCTGCGCCAAGCCGAGGTTGCCGATCTCGTCGAGGAACAGCGTGCCGCCGTCGGCCAGCTCGAAGCGGCCGACGCGGTCGGCCTTGGCGTCAGTGAAGGCGCCGCGCACATGGCCGAAGAGCTCGCTCTCGAACACGCCTTCCGGCAGCCCACCGACGTTCACCGTCACCAGCGAGCGCGCGGCGCGCTGCGAGAGCGCGTGGATGGTCCTGGCGATCAGTTCCTTGCCGGTGCCGTTTTCGCCGGTGATCAGGATGTTGGCGTCCGAGGGCGCGACCTGGGTGATCATCTGCAGCACCGGGCGCATGGCGGGCGAAGCGGCGATCAGCTCCGGCCGGCCTTCAGCGCGCAGCAGGCGGGTTTCGGCCTCCAGGCGCTGCTCCTGGCGCAACGCGCGGCGCAGCTCGATCTGGTTGCGCACGATGGCGAGCAGGCGTTCGTTGTCCCACGGCTTCTCGACAAAATCGCGCGCCCCCTGGCGCATGGCCTCGACCGCGATCTCCACCGTGCCCCATGCGGTGAGGATGACCACCGGCAGGGTGGAGTCGAACGCAGCGACGCGCGGCAGCAGTTCCAGCCCCTCGGCGCCGCTGGTGGTGTCGCGGGTGAAGTTGAGGTCGAGCAGCAGCAGGTCGAACTCCTGCGCCTGCAGCGCCTGTAGCACCGCCGCCGGCGATTCCACCGCCTCGGTGCGGTAGCCCTGGCGCTTGAGCAGCAGGCGCAGCGCCTCGCGCACGTCAGGCGCGTCGTCGGCGATCAGGACCTTCGCCATGGCGCTCACAGCCAAAGGGTACGGCTAGGCGGGCTTGGCCGCCACAGTCTCCTTGACCAGCCAGCCGTCGGCGAGTTCCAGGATGCGGTCGCCGTAGGTGGCGTTGAGCTCGGAGTGGGTGACCTGTACGATCGTGGTGCCCTGCTGGTTCAGCCGCTTAAAGAGCTCCATGATCTCGCGTCCCTGGGCGGAGTGGAGATTGCCGGTGGGTTCGTCGGCGAGAATGAGCTTGGGGTTGGCGATGACCGCGCGCGCGATGGCCACGAGCTGCTGCTGGCCGCCGGAGAGCTGGTTGGGATAGAGGTCCTTCTTGCCGACGATCTGGAAGCGATCGAGCGTGTCGGCCACCAAGCTGGCACGTTCCTTGGCGCGGACATCGCGGTAGGAGAGCGGCACGTCGAGGTTTTCGTACACCGTCAAGTTGTCGAGCAGGTGGTAGCTCTGAAAGACGAAGCCGATGTACTGCTTGTTGAGCTCGACTCGCTTCTTCACGGACAGGGAGTGCACCGGGGTGTCGAAGAAGAAGTACTCACCCGACCACAGGCTGTCGAGCATCCCCAGGATGGAGAGCAGAGTGGATTTGCCCGAGCCGGAGGGCCCCATAATGGTGACGAACTCGCCCTCGCGGATGTCGAGGCTGATCTGACGCAGCGCGTAAGTCTTGCCCACACCGGCGGGAAAGGTCTTCTCGAGTTTTCGAAGCTGGATCACAAGGAAAAGGGTAGCACCGCCGCCGGCTTCTAGCGGAGATGGCCGATGTTCCCGGGCGTCATCGGGGCGCCGAGGGAGATGTGGTACTCATGCAGCAACGTGCCGCTGTCCTTGGCGAGCGTCACCTGGGCTTCGGCGTAGTTCTGCTGCGCCGTGACCACGGCTTTTTCGGCGGTGATCACCGCGACTTCCGCCGTGATCACGTCGTTGATGGTGTTCTTGCCCATGCGGTAGAGATCCTGGGCGTTCGCCAGCGCCTGCTCGAACTGCCGGGCGGCGGTTTGCGCGGATACGAGCTCGGCCACGTCGCCTTCGAGGGTGATGCGGTCTTCATTGACCTGCTCGGTGACCGTGTTCTGGTCGTTCTGCAGCGTGACGCGCGACTGCGCGTCCTGAAGTTCGGCGGTGGCCTCGTCGGAGCGGTTGAGCCGGTTCCAGACCGGAATCTGGAGCTGGAAGCCAAAGCCGTAGTCGGGCGCGTCGTAGCTGAAGATGCGGCGCAGCGAGGTGCCGAACCCGCCCGGCAGCGGCGCCAGCTCATCCCCTGCCGGACAGGGGAAGGTGGGCACGCTGCAATTTACGCCCAAGCCGGATACGCCGCTCGATGTATAGGAGGCGAAAACCGCGAGGTTGGGCAGCAGCCCGTTCTTCTTGATTTTGACGGTGAGGTCGTTGTTGTTGACGTTGATGCGGTCTTCCGCCAGCTTGGGGCTGTAGGTCACGGCGCGGCTGACGAGCTGGCCGACCGCGGGCAGGTTGGCGGCGACCGGCGCGGGCAACTGGTCCGAGTTGACCACACGGGCGGTGATGACGGTGGGGCTCCATTGCTTGCTCAGGAAGAGCTTGAGCTTGGAGCCGGCGATCTGGAACGCGGTGCGCGCCTGCAGCAGCGCCTGCTCGGCGGCGCTCACGCCGGACTCGGCCGTAATCACGTTGGCGGCGGGCACCTTGCCCGCCTGCACCAGTTCCTTGGTGTCGTCCAGGGTCTGCTGGGCGCGCTCCAGCGCCACGCGGGAGATGCCGAGCTGACGATTGGCCGCGGCCAGCGTCCAGTACTGCGTCGCCGCCTCCGCCACGACGTTGGTGACCTCCATCTTGAAGGCGGCATCGGCGTAGGCCAGGCTGTTGGCGCCCATCACCATCGGCGCGCGGTTCACCGACCGGCTGCCGCCGTTGAGCAGCTGCTGCTGCACGCCGATGCTGATGTCGCTGGTGACCTGGGGGTTGAGGAACAACTGGTTGGAATTCTGATACTGGCGGACGCTGAAGCCGCTGATCGAATAGCCGGTGCCGGTGGTGAAGCCCTGCCCGAAGGTCACCGATCCGAAGTCCTGGTTCAAGAGCTGCTCGGCCGTGCCGTACAGAATCGGATTGTTCAGCGGCGTCTTCGAGTGCTCGTCCGCGAACGTGAACGTGACGCTGGGGTCGTAGCCACCGTTGCCGCCGTGCACGCCCGAGCCACCGCCGGTCACCGATCCGGCGCTGCTGCCGTTGTTGCTGCTGCCGCCGCCGCCGGAGGCGCCGATGGCGCCGGAAAACAACGCGCTGGAGATGGTCTCACCCGCCACGCCGCGCGCGGTGCCGCCGGCCAGGGTGCGGAAGTAGTCGGGCTTGGCCAGCAGCTTGTTGTAGGCGGCGTTGGCGATATCCAGGTCGGCGGTGAGCGCCAGCCGCAGGACCTGGTAGAGCGAGAGATACATCGTGCCCGAGGCGGCGGCGCGGCGCAACGCCGCCGGGTTGCGCAGATCGGGCATGCCGATATCGGCCGGCTGGTACCGCTGCCAGAAGCTATACCAGCTTCCCCGGTTGACGAACGTCAGGGTCCGCGGCACCGCGGTGTTTTCCGCCTGAATGGACGTTTGCGGCGCGGCCGCGGGCGGCGGCGGGGTGGTGCGCTGGGCGGCGGCGGCCAACAGCAGGCCGGCGGCGCAGCAGGCGACGCGGGCCAAGGCGGGCAGACGGTGCGAAGTCATCGTTGTATGCAGGGCACGTCGGGGGCCAATGGAAATTCTCACGGGTGATAGGGTTATCGCGGCCGCGCCGGGCGCGGCGGTCCGCTTTTGCATTTGCCATGTCCGGATTCGAACACTCAGTGAGTTGGCGCGGGTATTCCGCGCGTCCGCGGGTCGCGAGACAAAGCGAGCCAGCCGTTGCCAGGCATGTCAGCGGGGAAACTGACGCCCTGGGACCGACTGGCTCGCGGTAGCCGGCCGCGGTCTGGGGATCGAACGCCGCCGGCTAACTGGAGGAACGGTTAATCGCGGCTCACGACGGCGGACTGCTCCTGCGCCTGACTCTCATCCACGATCTGGCCGTCGAACAGATGCACGGTGCGGTCGGCGTAGCGCGCGAAGCGCGGATCGTGCGTCACCATGCAGATGGTGGCGCCGCCTTCGTGCAGCTCATGCAGCAGGTCCATCACCGCGTCGCCGTTCTTGGAGTCGAGGTTGCCGGTGGGCTCGTCGGCCAGCAGGATGCTGGGCTTGCCCACCAGCGCGCGGGCGACGGCGACACGCTGCTGCTGGCCGCCGGAGAGCTGGCTGGGCAGGTGGCGGGCGCGGTGCGCCATACCCACCCGTTCCAGCGCCGCCTGCACGCGCTGCTTGCGCTCGCTCGAAGGCATGCCGCGGTAGGTGAGCGGCAACTCGACGTTCTCATACACCGAGAGATCGCCGATCAGGTTGAAGCTCTGGAAGATGAAACCGATCTCACGATTGCGGATGCGGGAGCGCTCGCCCAGACTCAGGTTGATCACCGGCTGGTTGTTGAGCATGTACTCACCCGAGCTGGCGGTGTCCAGCAATCCGAGAATGGACAGCAGCGTGGACTTGCCGCAGCCGGAAGGGCCGCCGATGGCGACAAACTCGCCCGCCAGGATCTCCAGATGCACGTTGGAGAGCGCGTGGGTTTCCACCTCGTCGGTGTAAAAGACCTTGGTGACATCCTTGAGCGTGATCACTGCGGGCTGTTCCGATCCCATGTCCCCTCCTTCGAACTCTGCCGGTTGCTAATACCGCCGCGGGGCGATCCGGTTACGCCGATCCTCTAGTGCACCGCGACGGGCGGGCTGAAACGGATGCGATTGAAGCCGTCCTGGGCCGAGGTATCGGAGAGCACCACCCAGTCGCCGACTTGCAGACCGCGGATGACTTGGATGGTGTTGACCGAGGCCGCGCCCAGTTGGACCTTGACCAGCGTTCCGTATCGGCCATCGGGCGAAATCCTAAACATGCTCACCGTCTGGTCGGGCTGCCCAAAAGCAGGCCGGCCAACATAGTCTACGTTGTGCAGGGTCTGAATGTTCACGGTGCCGTCCACGCTGAGGTCGGGACGGGCGCCGGGCGGCAACGGCCCATCCAGGTGGACGTCCACGGCGACGGTGCCGTTTTGCGAGTTGGGATCAATCCGGGTTACATGGCCAGACACGATGCCGTTGTGGGTGTCGATGCTGGCGGGCTGGCCGATTTCGACCTCGCCGGCATCGGTCTCGGCGATCTTGATCTGGGCCTTGAGCTTTTGCGGCTGCACCACCTTGGCCACCGCGGTACCGGCCGTAACCCATTGGCCAACCTGAAGTTCGGAGCTACCGCCGGACGAGCTGGTGCCGACGTCGAGATCCTCCATCAAGCCGTCAATGCCGGCGCGCACGCTGAGTTCATTGACCTGGGTTTGCGCCAGCTTGACCGCGTCACGCATCTGATCCACCTTTGCCTGCTGGCTGGCAATCTGCGCCGTGTCGCTCGCCGCCATGCTCCGCAGCCGCTGCCGGCCGATGGCCACCTGCTGGCCGAGTCCTTCCGCTTTAGCGGCATCGGTCTCGGCGTCTAGACGGGCCACCAAGCCTTTGGTTAGCAGGTGAGCGTCATTCTGGCTGAGCAGCGCCGCTTCCTTGTACTGCGCCTGCAGGCTCGCCTGGGTCGAGCGCTGATCGAGGAGGGCGGCATGCAGCGTGGCTTTGAGGTTGGCGAGGTCGGCCTCGGCGCCCTGCAATTGCGCCTTGGCATCGCTAAGGGCCTTCTCCGTCGCCGGATTCTCCAGTTGCACCAGCACTTCGCCCTTTTTGACCGGCATGCCGGGTAACACCAGAATGGCCTTTACGCGCCCTTCGGTAATGGCGGGGATGGTGCGGACCTCCTCCGGCTTGAGCGTGCCCAGCCCGCGCACCTGGCGCACCATGGTGCCGTGTTCAACCTGGCCGGGCCAGACGGAGCCGCCGTCCACGGTCGGCGGCGCCGGCTTGAGGCGCGACACCGCTACCGAAACCACCACCAGAACCAGAACCGAGCCGATGCCGAGGGAAATCCTCTTCACCCGCCGGCGCTTGAGGAATTTAGGATCGCGTGCCTTATCCATACCGATTATTCTACGGAGCACGCCTGCGGCCAGTTCGCGACATCGGGCAATTGCTTGTCACCAGAGGGGTTACCTCCGAAACGGCAAACGGGCGAGGCTGCGTCGTGTTCACTTTCGCCCCGCCCGATGTTCACTTCCGGACACCCGGCGAGCTGCCGGGCGTCCAAGTCAGGCCTGAATCAGCTCGACTTCGAGGTTGATCTTGACCTTGTCGCCGACCAGTACGCCGCCGGTTTCCAGCGTCTGATTCCAGACCAAACCGAAATCCTTGCGGTTGATCTCGGTCTGCGCCTCAAAACCCCGGCGCATTCCGCCCCAGGGGTCCTTGGCCTCCGGGCCCGGCGGCCCCACGTTGAGCGCCACCGCCTTGGTGACGCCGTGGATGGTCAGATCGCCGGAGACGGTAAAGCCGTCGCCTGCTTTGACGATCCGAGTGGAGCGAAATGTGATCTGCGGGAACTGATTGGTGTCGAGAAAATCCGGGCTCTTGAGGTGCGCGTCCCGCTGCGGCTCGCGCGTGTCAATGCTGGTGGCGTCGATCTCGATCGCGACCTCGGCCTGGGTCAAGTCGCCATCGGGCAGGACCACCGAACCCGAAGTCTTGACGAACACTCCCTTGACGTTGGTCACCATCATGTGGCGCACGCTGAACTGCACGTGCGTATGAACCGGGTCGATCTTCCAAGTGGTAGC